>JANQZX010000052.1 GCA_030728245.1 Saprospiraceae bacterium
TATTTTAATTGTGCAAATTTTTCTTGATGAGTAGGTTTAGCGGGAGTTGTTAATGCTACATAACTTGTCGCTAACCGCCATTGGTCAGTTTTATTTAAAATTACAACTTATCTGAATTTAGTGAAACATTAAGTGATTCATCCCTTGAAATGAAGTTATCAAACCTAAAATGAATAAATTAACTGTATGAAAACTAACACTTCCCAGCAATTTCGGGTAAAGTTTGCCTCTTGCACTTCTATGGTTCGGCGGTTAAATTATTTGATCAAATGAAATTCGTATCGTGCGCCACCATTTTCATAATAATACCACAATTCGTGGTATTTTAATCTGATTATAGTATAATATGAGGACAAAACGGTGCTAGATTGCCGGTTTCACTAAATTCAATAATGAGAGACAATCCGGAAATAGACATTATTAGGGGCGATAAAGAAACTTTTATTCAAATGATAAAAGACAAATATAAAGCAAATACAGAATTTTCCTGACTTCGCTATTGCGATACCCATTTTAAATTTTCTCAATACTTTGCCAATATTTTTCGTTATAAAGTGCGGAATAAATTTCATAATGAAGGGCTATTTTCATGAAAATGTATGAATTAATCTTTATTTATTTATGAAATTCATGTTAATAATGTTTGATTTTATTAATTAAATGAATGTAAAAAGAAGATTGATTTAAATATTGATTAAATTCAGAAACCATTTCATTTTAAATTTTTTAAACGTCGCACTACATGAAAATCATTACTACAAAAAGAAAATTATTAATTGGTGCCATTTTTGTTTTGCTATCCATTTTGGGTAGAGATAACCTGATGGCGCAAACGGTAACTATTACCGGAAAAATTACATCTGAACAAGATGGGTTAGGAGTATCTGGAGCAAGTGTTTCCCTGAAGGGAACGACCAAAGGAACTTATTCGAATGACAACGGCACTTTTTCACTGGAAATAAGTGGAGCAAATGCGACCTTAGTCATTTCTTCCATCGGATTTGATGCACAGGAACTTCTTATTGGAAACCAAACAGTTTTCGATATTATTTTGGTTCCAAGTAGTTCTGTTCTGGGCGAGGTCGTCTTTACTGCATTAGGCATTAAGCGAGAAGAAAAATCATTAGGTTATTCCGTTGCCAGAGTGGATGGAAAGGAAATAAATCGATTACCGCAGGAAAATATTTTGAATTCACTGGCAGGCAAAATGGCTGGTGTAACGATTAGTGCAACGGGTGGAACGGGTTCCTCTGTGAGTATGGTTATTCGCGGTGCAAAATCATTAAGTTCTGACAATCAACCGCTTTTTGTTATTGATGGCGTTCCTATTGCTAATACACTGAATAATATCAGTCAGGTAGGAAATGATAATCGGGTAGATTTTGGAAATTCAATTTCAGGATTAAATCCTGATGATATTGAAAATGTATCTGTTTTGAAAGGTCCTAGTGCGGCTGCACTTTATGGATCACGTGCGGGAAATGGCGTGGTATTAATCACAACCAAATCAGGTTCAAAATCAAAGAAAATGACGGTGAGTGTATTTTCAAATACCGTTTTTGATGAGCCTTACAAGTATTTAAAATGGCAGACAAAATTTGGACCTGGTCAGTTTTCTGCTATTCCCGTTTCTATAACAAAAAATCCTTTATCGAATGCTTTTGGTAAATTGATTCAGGAAGAAATTGGCGCAACTTATGGAGCGGAACTGGACAAAGGTTATTCAGAGGTACAATGGAATAGTCCATTGGATGCAAACGGTAAGAGAGTTCCTACCCCTTTGGTTTCCAACAAAAACAATGTAGCTAATTTCGTACAGACTGGTATTACATCTACAAATGGCGTGTCTTTTGCCAATGCATCTGATACCTATTCGTATAGAATGTCTTACTCTAATATGCAGAATCGTGGGATTATTCCTAATTCCGATTTATTCCGAAACACCTTCAATTTAAATACTTCTCTGAAAATTAATCGGAGAATGACCTTGAGTAATAATCTGGATGTAAGCCGGTCTTCTTCCAACAACCGTCCAGCGGGTAATCGTGGAGCTAATCCGCTGGAATGGGCGTATAATGTTTCACCGCACATCAATATTTTAGATTTACAGGACTATTGGATGCCGGGGCAAGAGGGTTTACAGCAAAGAACGCCATTTAATGGAGTCTATAATAATCCTTATTTTTTGGCTAATGAGGTAAATAATAGTTTTGAACGCGATCGTGTTTTCGGAAATATTAAACTGAATTATCAAATTACCCCTGAGTTCAGTTTGATGGGTAGGTATGCCATAGATAAATACAACGAGGTTAGAGAAATGAAAATAGCAAATAGTTATACCAATGATCCCCGTGGGGCTTATGGAAATATTAACTTAAGTAATTTTGAAAGCAATGCAGATTTTTTGGCAACGTATAAAAAGGATTTGAATCAATTCAATTTTTCGGTTTCTGTTGGGGGGAATGCCAGATATCAAAAAGGGTCAAATGTTACGAATGCAACCAGAGGTGGCACAGGATTAATTGTTCCAGGTGCATACAATATACAAAATATTGCCCCTGCCAATCTTGATTTTTTTAGTTCCTGGTTTCAACGAGCCATTTATAGTGCTTATGGTTTGGCAAATATCGGATTTAAGGACATGATTTATCTGGATGTAACCGCCAGAAATGATTGGTCAAGTACGTTACCTGTAGCCAACAGATCTTATTTTTATCCATCAGCTTCCTTGAGTATTTTATTGAATGAAATGTTTAATTTGCCGAGTCAGATTAGTTTATTCAAATTAAGAGGCGGTGCTGCTCAGGTAGGTAATGATGCTAATCCATATCAATTATTGGGAACCCTAAGTAATGCCGGAACCTGGGACGGCATACCCAGATTGACAACGCCCGGAACCTTATTGATACCTGATTTGAAACCTGAGATTGTCACTTCTTACGAGTTTGGGGGAGATTTAAGTTTTTTTAATGACCAACTTAGATTTTCAGGAACCTATTATATCGTAGAGAATCGTAATCAAATATTAAGTACTAAGCTACCTCCTTCCACGGGTTATTCATTGAAAAATATTAATGCGGGTTTATTGGAAAGTAAAGGAGTTGAACTCTCCATGGGTTTAACACCCGTTAAATCGAATGACTGGAATTGGGATATTAATCTGAACTGGACGAGAAATAGAACCAGAATTCTGGAGTTATCAGATGGATTACCTTTTTATACCTTATGGCAAGATGCAAAAGGAGGTGCCTGGACTTATGTAGGTGATGAAATCGGAGATATCTACGATGCTGAAATTGTTACCGTGAAAGATCCGTCTTCGCCTTATTTTGGATATCCAATTTTAGATAAAACGGGTAAATGGCAGTCAATTGATGCTATTATCACTAAAAACAAAATTGGTAATTTCAATGCTAATTTTTTAATGGGCATGCAGACTTCTTTGTCTTATAAGAGTTTAAGTATAAACCTTTCCTTTGATTGGAGAAATGGAGGACAATTCGTATCTCAAACCTATAGATATGGCGAAGAAAATGGCCGGTCACAATTGTTTTTAGACAAATTGATAAATCCTAATGGCTTAACTGGAGATGCGTTAAAAAATTATCTGGTTGAAAATCAAGAAAAACTCATCAAAATAAATGGAAATTATTTTCCTTTAGTAGGAGGTCCAACGCCTGAATATGGTCCATTTGGATTTAAATATGGTCCTTATACCTTTCCACATGGAGGTGTTTTTATTCCAGGTGTAATTGCTAAAGGATATGATGCTGCGGGTAATGCCACTGGGTATATTGAAAACTTAGGAGGGCCTGGTACGACAACCTTGCCATTTGCGGGAAGTACGGCTTGGTCTTTTACTCGTGCGTTTTTATACGATGCCGATTTCTTAAAGTTAAGAGAAGTGTCTATTACTATTGAATTGCCACAAAATCTGTTGAAGAAAATAGGTGTTCAAAGTGCGAATTTTTCTATAAACAGCCGGAATATTATTCTGTGGACAAAGGCTAAAATTAACATAGATCCTGAAATGGCCTTTCAACAGGAAGCTGCAGTTCAAGGTGGAGGTTCTCAATTTAAACAAGGAATTGAGCGGTACAACGTAACTCCCTGGGTTATTCCCATAGGATTTAAACTTGGGGTAACCTTTTAATTTAATTTTAAACGATGAATATCATGAAAAATATGTCTTTTATAAAATCGAGCTTGTTAGTCTTTGTTTCTCTTACTATTTATTCTTGTCAGGATTTGACGCTTTTAAACGAAAATCCAAACGGTATAAATCCAGAAACGGCAAATCCTAACTTAGTATTATCCACTGTGTTAACAGAAACAGGAAAAGCTTTCATTAATTTGGGTTATCAAGATATGGCGGGTGTCATGCAACATACTCAAAAAGATGGCTGGTCCGGCGCTCACAATGCTTATGAATGGGGTGGAAGCCAAAGTTGGGCACCATATTATAGCATTTTAAGAAACAACCAATATGTTTATGATCGGGCTGTTACCTTAAATTGGGAAATGCACCAGGGAATTGCCTTAGTAATGAAATCTATGGTGTTTGGATTGATTACTGATTTGTGGGGTGATGCTCCATATACAGCAGCTTTAAAAGGAGATGATGGAACTGGGGCAAGTACCTATCCGGTTTTTGATTCTCAAGAGGCCATTTATACGGGTATTTTGGCAGACCTTGAAAAGGCAAATACGCTGTTGTCAAAGGCCGCTACAGAATACACCGGGGTTCCTGGCGTTGCTGACGTATATTATCAGGGAAACCCAACAAAATGGAGGAAATTAGCAAACTCTTTATCGTTGAGATACTTACTTCGTATTTCCTCAAAAAAACCTGATGTGGCAAAGGCGGGAATTGAAAAAATAATGGCAAATCCTGCTCAATTTCCAATCATATTGGCCATTGCAGATGATGCGGCAATGTCTTTTGCTGGTAATAGCAATGATGATTCATTCCCAGCAAATACTACCTATGATGCCAGTGCCTCTAATTATAGAAGGTTGAAAATGGCAGCGACTTTTGTTAATAAACTGCTTGATTTGAAAGATCCGAGGATAGCCGTTTGGGCTAATAAAGTGCAAATCCCATTAGTAGTTGATGCAAATTTGCCAAAAGGAACGGATAGAATTGAAAATGGAAAAAGGCTTTTGGCTCCTGATAAAGTGGTTGGAAGGGACGTGAATACCCATCAGGAATATGTTGGTTTGCCAACAGCCATTATTGGTGGTGCTTCCTACAATTTAAGTCCAACGGCTGAACAGGCTGCCAATAATCCGCATGTTTCCTGGTTAAATGATATTTATAAACAAGCTAAAGGCCCTTTATTAAAATCGAGATTGGTTTCAACAGCAGAAGTACGCTTTATTTTAGCAGAAGCAGCACTTAAAGGTTGGTCTGTTGGTGGCGATGCTAAAACACATTATTTGGCGGGTATTAAGGCATCTTTTGATACCTGGGGTACGGCTGCAGCTTACAATACTTATATCACAAATAAAGGCGTTGCTTTTGAGGGTACTTTAGATCAAATAATTGAGCAAAAATGGATAGCTAGCTGGACCGCTTCAACGGAAGCCTGGATGGATTATAAAAGAACAGGCTTGCCTGCATTAACCGTAGGACCTGCTTCTATTAGAAAAGTATTGCCTGTAAGATTCTACTATATGCTGGATGAAAGAAATCTGAATAAGGTAAATACAGAAGCAGCTATGTCTAAACTGGAATCAACTATTCATTCAGAAGCTGACGGCAAAAATAGTCCGTGGTCAAAACCCTGGGTTTTGCAAGGCACTGGAAAACCCTGGTAATTAACACTTAATAAACCATAAACAATGAATTTCAACCTGTTCTTTAAAGGAATTATACTGCTATTAATTCCTTAATTATATTAAATAACTGTAAATCAATTATTTATAGTATTTTAATTATGATTTGTGTCTAATTTGTGTCTTATTTTTCAGCATATTAGACACTAAAGAACGGTCACTTATTCAAACTAATATAATATTTCAAAAAGATTTTTTTTGATACTAGGATTAACAAAACCCCCATAAATTCTGCTGAAAAAGTAGGGTTTTTTGGGGGTTTTGTTTAAATCTTACCTTACTTTCTCCACTACAAAATATTCTTAGTTGGGACACTTATTTTTGTAACCATATATTATCCCCTCCTCGAACACCTCATCATTTTTCTTAAAAGAAAATAAGCAAGTTTCA
>JANQZX010000053.1:0-2390 GCA_030728245.1 Saprospiraceae bacterium
CTTTTTTTACTTTAGGAATCACTTCTTCCCCTATCAAGGCAATGGTTTCACTGAGCTGTTGATGACTCAGTCCGGCATTGTCCAGCTGAAAGGTAAAGCGATCAATGCCTCCCCAAGAGGCACTATGACGCAGAATCTTCTCCGCCACCTCATCGGAATCCCCTACCAGGTAGGCTCCTCGAGGAGCATTTTGGGCTTCAAAATGTCCTCGGGTGACGGGTGGCCAACCGCGCTCGCGACCGATGCGGGTAAAGGTTTCGGCATAGCCGGGGTAGTAAGTTTCTACCGCTTCTTCATGTGTTTTCGCTACATAACCCAGGGAATGCAGGCCTACCTTTAAGTCTTCTTGTGCAAAACCAGCCTTGTCTCCAGCTTCCCGGTACAGATCAATCAAGGGACGGAAACGGTGCGTCTCCCCACCAATTACCGCTACCATTAATGGAAGTCCAAGAGAACCTGCCCGCGCAAAGGAAGCGGGTGTACCACCTACGCCCAACCAAATGGGGAGTTTGGCTTGCATAGGCCTTGGATAAATTGCTTGCGATTGCAAGGAAGGTCGAAATCTCCCCTTCCAGGTGATTACCTCTTGTTCGTTGAGCTGCAATAGTAGATCCAGCTTTTCTGCAAACAGGGCATCGTAATCTTGAATATTCAAACCAAAAAGGGGAAATGCTTCTGTAAAGGAACCCCTCCCTACAACCAGTTCGGCACGGCCTTGGGAGAGTAAGTCTAGCGTAGCAAACTGTTGGAATACCCTTACTGGGTCTGCTGCGCTGAGTACGGTTACTGCGCTACTCAATCGAATCCGAGAGGTGCGCGCAGCGGCAGCGGCCAAAATCACTGAGGTAGCGGAATCTAAAAATTCCTTTCTATGGTGCTCCCCGATGGCAAATACATCCAGCCCTTTTTCATCGGCCAACTGTATGCGATCCAGCAATTCGCGTAATGCATCTTGAGCGGTACCGGCAGGGTTTCCTTGAGCATCCGTCACAAAGGCAGCAAAACTATCTATTCCTATTTCCATGGGTCTTCCCTATTATTAATTAAAGTTTATTTAAATTATTTATTCTTCCTGGATTCAAAGGTTGAATGGTATTTGGTAACAAAAGATGCAGCTGACTTGTTTCAGCTTAGCCTTCTGACAAATAAAGAAAAAGTCATCATTTCTGATCGCTTGTCCAGTGCACTGGTGAATTCCAGGAAAATCTTTGGATTGTTTTTTCGAAGATAAATTTTGAAGTTAGGTTTTTTCACAACCTGACGATCTCGCGCATGGTGCAGTGGGGGATCTGGAGCAACACACTTGATTGTCAGCACGATGTACTAAAGTAAGAAAAGGTTTCAAATTAGCACTCAAATCTCCATCGCAGCCAGACACGTATAATGAACAGTTGCGGCTATAATTTCCTAGGTAAAGAGAATGTTTTTCCCAATGATTGGGAATTTTTGAGATTATTTTTTGTATTTTTGTTTCAAATTGTTGATTGAATGAAATTATTGCCATATACCACAGAGAATGTCGCATTAGTGCAAGAATTTTTAGATCAAACCAGGAAGAGAATCTCCAATGGTGTAGAAATAACTTTTACTAAAAAGGCGAGTGATGAACTTCTGGATTTAATGCTTGATTTTGATATTGAAGTATCAGATGTAGAGGCTGCCATTGAAAATTTATCGCCGGAAAATTATTTCAGAGGAATTGATCCATCAGGAGGTAAAGATTTCAATGTTTGTGCTTTTTGTACTACCGTGGGGAAAGATAAATTAAAAATTTATCTGAAGTATGGGGTGCAGGTTGCCGGACTACAAATATTGCTTTTTTCTAACCATGTACCAGATTTCCCAATGAATTATCCTTTTAAAAATTAAAATGATGGAAACTAAAAAGGTATTGACAAGAGAAAATATTCCAACTGAAGAATTAACTACCGTCGTGGAGAAGCTTTATAAAGGTATTAGACTAAAGTACACTGAAGTCTATTACTTAGATTTTTCCGTTAATGAAGAAACTGAAAATGTAGATAAAAATTTAAAGGAAAAATATTATACTAAGACTCAGATGGAACGGAATATGAAAGCACTTAAGAATGCCTATCTTGTTGCTAAAGGAGCTGCCTCACCAAAAGAAATAATTGATTTTAGACTCAAATATCGTATATCGGCCTCTACATTTAGTATTATTTTGGGTTTTAGTAAAAATACTATTTCAAATATTGAAAATGAGGGCATTACTTCGTTATCTACTGGTCGGCTGATAAAAATGTGTATAGAAAATAAAAAAATCATATATGATTATGTGCAATTATGTGATTTAATAGATAATGAAAAAAAAGAGGAGATTTCTAAACGTTTAATGGTAGAAAATACCTAATTTTTTTCTTTACTTGTTT
>JANQZX010000053.1:2490-32022 GCA_030728245.1 Saprospiraceae bacterium
GAGATTTCTAAACGTTTAATGGTAGAAAATACCTAATTTTTTTCTTTACTTGTTTCAGTCACTTTTATTTTGTTTTAAATCTTGGCCATTGTTCATAACTAGTATATAGTACTTTCTAATTATAATTTTTCTATAAATGGTCAAAAGGACTTTTAAACCTTATATGCTGGATAATACGGTCACCATTTTGACCATAAGGTCCATATAGCCACTATGAGCATTCCGATAGCGGAGATTATTAAAAATATTTGCCAGATAAAATGGGGGGTCAGCTTTTGAGGTGTTTTAAAATACCGAAAATATAGGGCTGCAAAAGCGAGCATCGGGAGCATGACCGCCTGGGCAATGCCCGACCAGATGATCATTGATTTTGGTGCCTGAATGAACAGGAACAGTATTAACGCGGCAATTGGCCATGCAAAAGAGAGTATTTTAGTCCATTTTTCATGTGTTTGAGCATCCTTTGTTATTATACCAACTAAGGCAAAACCATCGGCCAATACCCTGGCATTTCCAGCCGCTGCAACAAAAAAAGTAGAATAAAGGACTGCAATGGCTCCAGCATAAAACACAGGTTTTGCCCATAAACCAAAAACG
This sequence comes from Saprospiraceae bacterium, assembly GCA_030728245.1. GTDB lineage: Bacteria > Bacteroidota > Bacteroidia > Chitinophagales > Saprospiraceae > BJGN01. The sequence goes on from JANQZX010000053.1 coordinate 3,088, forward strand.
GGAACATACATTTCACCCAGTGTGGTGATGAGGTTGTTTTCCTCTGGTAAAAGCTCGTTTCTATGCAGAATAGAAGCGCCAAGGAGATAAAAAGCAACGGTAGTAATGGTGTAAACAACCAAAGAAAGCCAGGCATCTATCTGGAGCACCTTAATCCAGCCTTTTGCATTGTCGTGCCATTCCGGGGTATCCTGGAATGGGCCGGTAAATTTGGCATAGCCTTTCTCCAGACACCAGTAAGGATACATGATTATTTCCGACGATCCGACACCGATTAGGCCAAATGCGGCCAGGGCAATGGCTAGCCCATCCTTGCTTGCCGGAATACCCATCCTAAATCCTTCTTTTATATCTGCCCACGATATTTCCCATCCCGGTATAAACTGAAGATAAGCGACGTTGAAAAGAGTTACCGTGGTAAAAAGGAATACCAAAAAGGTGGAAAAAGATTGAATGAATGAAAAGCGACCAAAATACAGCATCAATGCGGTAATGCACGCGATGATGAGCGACAAAATATTGATATTATTTAGCCAGTGAACCTCATTATTTGTAAAAGAAATGGCGGAAACTGCCTGACTGGTAGCTCCTAATATTCCTCCTTGTTGAGATATGATAAGAACAATCATGAAAAACCAATACCAGATGATCCAGCGAACCTTAAGTTTCGGACCAGGTATTTCATTTAACGCAACCAGAGGTGATGTACTATGGATAATGGTATTTCTTCCAAATTCTATTAAGGTAAATACCTTTATGACACAACCTAATACAATAAGCCAAAGGAGGACAAAGCCTGTTTTTGCTCCTACCAGCGTTGTGGCGATAAGCTCTCCGGAACCAACGATGGAGCCTGCAATAATTATTCCCGGACCAAGGTGCTTCAGGATGTCAAAAAATCGGGTAGGTGCGGGTTTCATTTATAGGAATAATCAGTACTCAGGAGAAATATTCCTTCATTTTTTTACGCAAAAACAAGACGCTTCGTTCCAGTTGTTCTATGCCATCTACGCCGTCTTCAATACTAATCCACCCGTTGAAATTTTGTTTTTTTAGCAGGGTAAATATGGCATCATAATCGTTCAGGCCTTTTCCAATTTCCCCATGACTGAGGCGTTTGGCATAACCCACGGCACCTCCCTCTTCGTTTCTCAGGTCTTCCAGGGTGCCTTCTTTCAAATATCGGTCGCTGGCATGCATAGTGACCACGCGATGCACTACTCTTTTCAATAATTCCAACGGATCCTCACCGGCCAGATAGGTATTGCTCGGATCATAATTCACCCCAAAAAAAGGATGATTAATCTTATCTACCAGGGCACAAAACACGTCCATTTTTTGGGCAAATTCAGGGTATGTCCAGAAATCATCCTTGTAATGATTTTCAATGATGAGCGTGATATCTCGCTCTTGTGCATAAGGTAAGCATTCATGAATGCAGTCGGCAGCAAGTTGAATACCCAGGTCAATGGATAATTCGGGTCTTTTTTGCCCTGAAAGAACTCTGCAAAACTTTCCTCCGAGCGCATAAGTCATGTCAATCCAATGCTTTTGTTTAGCTATTTCTATGTCGCGAAATGACTTATCGGGATGAGTGAAATCTGGAGAACAGCACATCATAGGGATAACTTTACCATTATCTTCCACCTGACGTCGGAAAATTTTCCAATTATCAGCATTTTCCATTTCCAGAAACCCTGCATACCATTCGAGGCCATCAATATCGAGGCGGCAGGCGATATCAATCCATTCAGAAACCTTCATGGTTCCATCTTTACAAAGCGCATTCATATAGGCCTTCGGAAAAGCGGCTAATTGAGGCATTTTAATGATTTATGGTAGAAGAATCTTTTGGGGGATTTCTTCCAATGAAAGGATGTTGTTCCAATTCAACAATTTGTCCGGAGATAGGGCCACATTCGTCACCCAGCCAATAGACTGCGGCGGCGGCAATTTCTTCTGGCTTTATAAGCCGGCCGGAAGGGGCAAAAACAGAAGGAATTTTTTCAAACCAATTTTCTGATAATCCATGGGACATTTTTCTTTGCTGTTCCGTTTCTGTTAGCACCCAACCTGGATTAATTTGATTCACCCTAACGCCATTTTCCCGGTGTAAGGTATCGCCCAAATTTCTGGTCAGGGTCATTAAGCCACCTTTTGATACACTATAAGCGAGTAAATCGGGTTCTCCACTATAGGCATTTACGGAGCCAATATTCAACACGGATCCTCTTTGAGCGGTCAAATAGGGAAGACTTTCCTTAATGAGGAGAAAAGGAGCTATCGTATTGATTTTCAATATTTTTTCAAAAAAAGAGGCGTCTGTAGAATCCAGATTAGAAGAAACCACCCAAGCGGCATTATTAACGACCGAGTCCAATTTCCCAAAAGAAAGGATAGCACAACGCACCAATTCCTTTATAGTCGCTTCGTCTTGGAGATCACCGATACAAAGTGCGGCATTTTCGCTACCCAGGGCATGAATAACCTCCTCGCCCCAATCCTTTTCCAAACCATGAATGACTACTTTGGCACCTTCATCAACGAATCGGGAGGCCATAGCCTTTCCAATACCGGTAGTACTTCCTGTAACAATAATAACTTTACCTTGAAGGCGCATATCAGAACGGTTTTAGGACACTTTTGACTACTTCGCCGTGGTGCATTTTTTCAAAAGCCTCTTTCCATTGATCGATGGCCCAAACGCCACCAATAATAGGTTTCACATTGAGGCTACCACTCGCGAGGAGTGCAATCACCCTTTCCCAGATTGGCCAGTTATGACTAAAACTACCTTTTAGGGTTACATTTTTTTGAACCAGAGGATCGAGAGAAAAGCCAAGAGGTTGAGGACCCCAGCCCACTTTAGTTATTTGACCGTTAGGTCTGACCCATTGCAATGCCATTTTTAGGGTAATACTTGCGCCGGCGGCATCCACAATAAGGTCGGCGCCTAGTCCGTCCCTGTCTTTCGCCCATTCTGTGGCGTCTCCGATAATGGTTTCGCAACCATATTGTTTTGCGATATCCAATCTTAATTTATCAGATTCAAGGCCTACAACGGCTACTTCAGCACCACAAATGCGCGCTACAGCGGCACATAATATGCCTATAGTGCCCGGACCAATGACAATAACCCGATCGCCAGGTTTAACAGAACTATTGACAGCCACAGAATTATAGGCAACACAGCAAGGTTCTGTCAAACAAGCTTCTTCAAAGGATAAATGAGTAGGTACCCGATGCAGACAACGAGCAGGGACCCTAACATATCGGGTCATGGCACCATTTACACCATAACCAAATCCTTTTCTATCGGGATCGAGATTATACAATCCTGTTTTTGACATAGGGCTATTAGGATTGATAATGGCAGCGGTTTCGCTAACCACCCTGTCACCTTCCTTCCAAACAGAGACATTTTTACCTAATGCGGCAATAATACCACCAAATTCATGACCTAAAACGACAGGATAATTTACAGGCCAGCTATGATCGGCTGTCCACTGATGCAGGTCACTGCCACAAACACCTACATTGACTACTTCCAATAAAACATCATCGTCACCTATAATGGGAACAGCAATCTCACGAATTTCAACAGAGCCTTTTTCAGGAGCAAAATTTACTACTGCGGGACTTAATAAACTGGACATATTTTCAAATTTTAAGCAGACCGGACGGGAACATCCTTGTATGCATGTATTTTTTCACAAATTAAACGGAGGGAAGCCTCTAAATTTCCATCTGCCGTTTTAAAGGCATCGGCATCGATAGTCAACGGGGCACCCAAAACCACTAACGGCGCGCCATAAAGAGGACATTGAATGGCTTGTTCCAGGGATAGGCCACCAACAGCCTGTACAGGAATACGCACCGCATCAACGACCTCCCTCAGTTGATCCAGAGGATTAGGCATTCGAAGACCTCTTGCGGCAATACCTCTGCGCTCGTCATAACCAATATGATGAATCACAAAATCACAACCTAAGTCTTCCAGCCATTTGGCTCCGGCAACCATGTCAGGACAGCCCAGATTATCGCCCATAACCTGAATATTATAGTCTTTACCTGCCTGAACGACACATCTAATGGTTTCTTCGTGAGCGCGCGCCATAACTACCACGTGAGTGGCCCCTGCTTTTGCCATCATTTCAGCTTCCAGATATCCACCATCCATGGTTTTCAAGTCTGCAACAATGGGAATACCAGGAAAAGCTTCGCGAAGTTTTCTTACACCGTGCAAGCCCTCAGCTAAAATGAGGGGAGTTCCAGCTTCCAGCCAATCGACGCCAGCTCGGAGGGCCATAGCTGCGGTTTCTAACGCCTCATCAATATTAGTGAGGTCCAGTGATATTTGTACTATTGGTTTCATATTGACAAGATAAATAATTTTTATTCCTTTTTTAAATAGTTAGACAAGAAAATTAAGTAATCTTGTAGAGGTTGAAGTTTTTTAATTCCCTCTATGATGATCAACAGAAAATATGCCTTTGTCCTTTATTTGATGCTTCCTTTTCATTTTCTGAGTGCTCAATCGGGTTGGGTTGAAAAATATATGATAGATGAGGCCTATAAAAATAAAATAATAAGCCTGGCAAAACAGGCTATGATTGAAAAACCGATAACGGTTACCAATGAATCTTCTCCTCGTTCAGCGGGTGGAAAACATGACTTTTTTTCGGAGGGAGATTATTGGTGGGAAAATCCGGCCAGCCCCGATAGTCCTTATATTCAAAGGGATGGGATGAGTAATCCCAATAATTTTGTTGCCCATAGAAAAGCGATGATCCGTTTCAGCCAGCTTGTGGGTACCTTGACTTCTGCGTATTTGATAGAAAAGAAAAAGGAATATGTGGCACAGGCGTTCAAGCATTATGAGGCATGGTTTTTAAATGAGGAAACGCTGATGAATCCTTCGCTCCTCCATGCTCAGGCGATAAAAGGAAGGGTAACAGGTCGCGGCGTCGGCATCATTGATATGATACAAATGATAGAGGTGGCACAGAGTTTAAGGGTTATTGAAAAGGCATTACCGGGCAAAAAAAAGGAAATTGCCGGCGTAAAAAGTTGGTTTGAGCAGTATTTATCCTGGGTAACAACCCATCCGTATGGTATTGATGAACGGAATGCCAAAAATAATCATGGAACTTGCTGGGTCATGCAAGTGGCTGCATTTGCCCGATTAACGGGGAATAAGGCTTTGCTGGACACTTGTGAAAATAGGTTTAAGACCATTTTATTGCCGAATCAAATGGATGAAAATGGGGCGTTTCCCCTGGAGTTGAGAAGGACTAAACCTTATGGATATGCCTTGTTCAATGCAGATGCCATGGCCACGATTTGCCACATTTTAGCTGACAGATCTCTGTGGACGTTCTCTCTTCCCGATGGCAGAAACATGGAAAAGGGCATTTCATTTATGTATCCATTTGTGGCGGATAAAAACAAATGGACCTATCCAAAGGATGTCATGTATTGGGATGAATGGCCTGTCGCCCAACCTTTTCTGCTATTTGGTTCTATAGCTTTCAAGAATAAGACCTGGTTAGATACCTGGGGGACATTAGAACGGTTTCCTGAAAATGAGGAGGTCATCAGGAATTTACCCATCAGAAATCCTTTGATTTGGTTAAAAATGTAAGATGAAGGTAGAAAGATTGTCATCTGCACCCAGGTGAAGCTTTTTTCTTAATCGGTACCGGCTTATTTCAACGCCTCTAATGGATATTCCCAGTAGAGGAGCAATTTCTTTAGAGGACAGATTCATTCTTAAAAAGGCGCAGAGTTTTTGGTCTTTAGGGGTGATATCCGGGAATTTTTCTGTTATTCTGTGTAAAAAATCGAGGTGAACCTGATTAAAATGAAGTGCAAAAACCTCCCAGTCTTCATCCATTTGCTGATCATTGGCCACTCTGTTAAGTAGTTGATCTATGGCTTGTTTCGTCTCTTTTTCCTTACTTGATTTGCTTATTTCGCTAAGTTTTATGCTTAGGTCTTGAATTAATTCATTTTTCTGCAAAAGATGTAGCGTTGTTGAGGCTAATTCCTGATTTTTGGTATCGTTGTCGAGTTGTAATTTTTCATTTTCCAATCGAACAATATCCTCTAAAGCTTTGTCTGCTCTGATTTTCTCCGTTAGCGTCTTCTTTTGAAGTTTTTGCTCCATTAATTTCTTTTCCTTGTCGAATCTTTTTCGGGGAATAAATAGTAAAAGGAAAATGGACAATAGGAAAACAAAAAGGTAGAAAATTTTGACCCCACGACTTAAGTACCAGGGAGGATCGACGGTAAAGGAAAATGAAAGGGGTTTCCATGACTTTATTCCTTCAATTCGGGCTTTTACCAGAAAGCGGTAAGATGCAGGTGGTAAATTGCTATAAGTCATTTTATTGTCCTTCGTCCAAGGTCTCCACTCCTTATCAAATCCTTCCAGTTTTATAGCATATTGAATATTCAGACTTTGGGATAAATAGGGTAAAACATATTCAAAAGTGGCGGCATTCAGGTTTTTATCAAATGAAAAATGACGCAAAAGGATATTTTCCGGGTATTGATTCTGGATTTTCATGTCATAAAATAAGAATCCCTTATCTGTTCCAAAAAGCACCTTGTCCTTTTGGTATGGATAGATAAATTCAAAGCCACCCACCAGTTTATTTTTTAAAAATGGGATCATTTTCTTTTTAAATACCAACGAATCGGAACGCTCTCTGGAACGGGTCAAATACCCCACCTCATCACCCTGAGCAAACCAAATATCCCCATCTGATCCTTCCACTAAGGTTTTAACTTTAGTGGACGTTCCAAAAACTTGATTCAATAAAGTATAGGGAAAGAAGGAGTGTTGGATAGGATCATATTTGTAGATACCATTTTCTGTAGTAAAAACAGCTTGATTATATATGGAATAAACAGAATTTCCATTGTTTGAGGGTAACTTTTGTTTGGTATTCAAATAGGTAACGCTGGAAGCAAAGAAATCAGATTCATCTAAACGAAGATTAAAAATGCCTCGATAGGGATGAGCAATCCAAAAGGAATGATTTGATTCCGGGATGATTATTCTGGCAGACTCATCAAATCGGGATAATTTACCCAGAGGATTCCATGTGTTATTTTTATTTTCAAGGAGGTAAATGCCGTTGTATGAGCCACAGAGAAGTTTGTTTTTAACCCCCGGGATTTCTTTAAAAAGCCAGGCGCCCGTATTTTTCAATATATGTCTGGGTTTTTCATTTTCATTAAAAACAAAAGCACCCAGGTGATGTCCTACCCATATTTCATTACCAAAAGATTGTACCTGCCAGACTTGCCCGTCCGTGCTGGGAATGAGATAAGCCTTTGATTTTGCCAATCGACCATTTTCTTCGGCGGTATGTTGGTAGAGGCCATTCACTGTACCAAAATAGAAATTTCTTCCTTTTTTAATAGCAGAATAGGCTGTTCCGCCCATATTTTCGTCGGGATAAAGATAAGTGAAGGGGTAAAAAAGTTGAATACAGGAGATGCCATTATCTGTTCCAGCCCATAAATTTCCCTGTTTATCATTAAAAAGACTTAGCACATTATTATTAATCAGTCCATTTTCCTTGTTTAAAATAAATTGGGTTTTTCCATATTTGTCCAAAATAACAATACCACCTCTGGAAGTTCCCAGGGCAAATTGCCCATTGTTTAGGATAGTTGCTGTATAGATTTTATGTCGGGAAAGATAATCTTTTGCCTGATTATCCCATGAATTCAGCTTTTTTCCGTCAAAAAGGTAAAGAGAACCCTCTAAGGTTGCAACCAGGAAGATATTCTTACTGAACGGCATGACTTTCGTAATGGGGCCGTCTTTTAAGGGAATGGGAGTTAAAAAAACGGGCATTCCCTTTTGGTCGAGCTTGTAAAGTCCTTTTTGTAAACAATGTATAAACAGTTGATTATCCGTCACGCCCAGGTAAGAAATATCAGCGGGCAGTTCCTGGAAATCTATTTTTCCATTTTCAAGACGGAACAATTGTCGCCCGGAATAAAAATAAATCACACCCTCGTCGGTTTTAACAATATCCCAGATATCCTCCAGTTTGACCTTTAGTGAATCTAGTTCTTTATGGAAAGAAACATATTCCATTTCCTGTGGATTATCTTCCTTAAAATATCCAAACTCACCCTGGGCGCCAACAAAGATTTTATTTTTATTGTCCAATAATACAGATCTAACAATGGTGCGGTTTTTAACGGGATATTTTCGCCAGGCATATCCATCGTAAGTTAATAAGCCATCATTATTAGCGACGTACAAAACCCCATAAGCATCAGAAGTGATTTCCCAGTGTTGTGTCCCACCCTGATAAACCCCTTTTTCATAATTTGAAATAAAGGGAAGTCCCTGACCATTTGTGAAAGTCGGAAAAATAAAAAGTAAGGAAAAGAAAGAAATGGACGAAAAGAAATTTCCCATAATCTTCCATTGATAATTATTAGTAATAAAGGCTTTTATAAAGACACTTCTGTAAAGATAACTTTTAATAATTATCATTTGATGTAGTAATGATGTAATGAATGATGTAATAAAAAAAAGGGTGTTGTATCTGTGTTGTAATATAAAATGTGGGAATAAAACTTACAAAGAGTAGTTTTGTTTTGAAAACTTTTATTTCCTAAAATACGCAAGCATGAAAAAAATAATTTACTTACTTTTTAGCTTTACCCTATTCATGAATTCCATGCAGGGGCAAACGGTTATCCTGGATTTTGAAAAACCGGAGACTAGCAGGGATTTTCAATATTTTGGAAGTGGCCTGGATGGGCAGAAAAATAAGATAATCAATAACCCAAGTGCGACCGGGTTGAATACAAGTTTGAAGGTGGCCGAATATGTGAAGCCAGCTGATGCTCAAACCTGGGCAGGTGCATTCATTACGCCTGACTTCGACAAGGCTGTTGATTTAAGTAAGCCTGGTTCATTAGTTTGTATGAAAGTATGGATGAATCAGGTGGGAAACGTGGCTTTAAAATTTGAGGGATCAACCAATAATGGACCTAACTGGACGATTACAGAACCTGTAAATAAGGCTAAGGAGTGGGTTGAAATTTGTTTTGATGTAAGCAAGGCATCTATTGAAGATCCATTTAAAGCTGCTTTAGGTTTCAGTTACAAACGTATCGTAGTGTTTGTTGATTTTGGGAAAACGGGAGCCCAATCAGCAGGAACTTCCTATCTCGATGATTTCATTTTGAAACTTCCTCCAGCACCGGGATGTAAAACGGTACTCGATTTTGAAGTGGATTCCACTTCGACCGTTTTCCAATATTTTGGCAGTGGATTAGATGGACAGAAGAATAAAGTGGTGGATAATCCTGCGGCGACTGCTGGAAATGATAGTAAAAAAGTAATTGAAATATTTAAACCGTCAGATAGCCAGACTTGGGGAGGTGCTTTTAGTTCCCCTAATCCGAAAATCCCAGTAAGTTTTGCTGCACCTGGATCTAAGTTATGTATGAAGGTGTGGATGGAAAAAGCGGGTGTTTTTGCTGTTAAATTAGAAGGTCCATCTACAGGTGGTGCCAATTGGGTACAACAGGTGGAGGTTCCAAAAGCTCAGGAATGGGTAGAAATTTGTTTTGACCCAACCTTACCGTCTTTGGAAGACCCTAAAAAACCAGCCGCCGGTTTTACCTATCAAACCATTGTCCTTTTTCCAGATTTTGGAAAAACAGGTGCCGCTTCCTCTGATACCAATTATATAGATGATATAAAAGTGTGTACAGCTGCCGCACCTAGTAAAATAGAGGTTGATTTTGCCGTTGATATGAAGAAATACACTGGCACTTTTCAAACGGTTTATATCAGCGGAACTTTTAATAACTGGTCTGATAGTTCTAACCCACTTCAAGACAACGACAAGGACGGCATTTGGACAACGCGATTAACCCTTGATCCGGGAACTATCCAATACAAGTTTCAACTCGATAAGTGGGCAAAACAAGAAGAATTTTTAGGTACCGAAACCTGTACAGTAACCGATGGTGGTTTTACCAACAGGAATTTGGTTATTCCTGCGTCAGGTGTTAAAACAGATACGGTTTGCTTCAATAGTTGCTATGCTTGCGGAAAAGCCATTAAGTTTACGGTTAATCTTGGTACGCAGCATATCACCGTTTCTCCAACGGGAATATTTATTGCTGGCGGTGGAAATTTTGGCGTACCAGGGAATTTTCAACTAAAAGATGCTGATAAAGACGGTATTTACTCCATTACTTTTGAAAGACCTATCGGTTTTACCTCTTTCTATACTTTTACCAATGGTGCTTGTGCCGATTATAGTTGTAAGGAAAATATCAGCGGTCAGGCTTGTGCCAATGCAGATAATTTCAACGATAGAAAAATGGGACCTTTTACTAAAGATACCATTTTAAATACCTGCTTCGGTCAATGTACTACTACGGCAAGTTGTGGTGTTCAGGTAACCAGGAAAGTAACTTTCAGGGTAGATATGAGAACCTACACAAAACCTTTTGTAGGGGTATATGTTAGCGGTCAATTCAATGAATGGTCCGCCAATAGTAATCCGATGAGAGATGACGATAATGATAAAATCTGGACGGCGGAAATTAATTTACCAGATGGAAAATTTGAATTCAAATATCAAATTGACGGATGGACAGCTCAGGAAGAATTCAAAGGTGGAGAAGCATGTACCGTTACATCGGGCGGATTCACAAACCGGGTTTTAACGGTTAGTAAGGATAGTGTTTTAAGTGTAGCTTGTTTTAATGCCTGTACAAGTTGTGCTACAACAGATGCCAGGGATATTAATTTCGCCCCTCTGTTCAGCATTTTTCCAAATCCTGCCACCGATGAGATTCAGTTGAATTTAAAATTAGCTGGCTCAGAATCAGCTCGGTGGATGTTGATGGACGCCCTTGGACGTATTTGCCAATCTTACACTTTACCCAAGGCCACACAATCATTAAACATTGATGTATCAGGTCTTCAACCAGGCGTTTATTGGGCCGTAATATATCAGGGTGAAAAGAGAGATGTACGCAAATTGGTGATAAATCCATAAATAAACTAACAAATTGATGGGAATGAGGCTTTTAAAATGCTTATTGATTCTTGCCTCCATTGTAGGAAGTAATGCAGTCTTTGGACAAATAAAAATTACGGGGACCGTTTCGGAAAGTGGAAGTAATGAAAAACTTACTGGTGTCACCGTTTTGATTAAAAATACGCAAGACGGCGTTGTCACCGAATTGGATGGAACCTTTGAATTAACCGTTCCTAATGAAAAAAGTGTTTTAGTTATTTCCTATCTGGGCATGGAAACAAGGGAAATTTTAGTTGGAAATACACGCATTTTTCAAATAATATTAAATCCTTCCTCCTCAGTGATGGATGAAATTGTAGTCGTTGGATACGGCACTCAGATTAGAAGTTCTATATCTGGTGCCGTATCAACGGTTTCCTCAAAAGATTTAGAGGGCGTTCCTTTATTAAGGGCGGAACAAGCCATTCAGGGAAAAACGGCGGGTGTGCAGGTAACTCAAAATTCTGGTTCGCCAGGAAGTACTCTGTCTGTAAGAATTAGGGGAACGGGTACTATAAATGATAGTGAGCCGCTTTACCTGGTTGACGGTGTTCCCGTTTCAGGTATTGATTTTTTGAATCCGGGAGATATTGCTACCATAAATGTATTGAAAGATGCAGCATCAGCAGCCATTTATGGTTCAAGAGGTGCCAATGGCGTTGTGGTCATAACAACGAAAACGGGAAAAATGGCTGACAAGCAGTACGGTTCTATTCAATATGAAAATTATTTTGGGCAGCAACAAGCCTGGAAAAAAATGAATTTACTCGATGCCAGAGAATATGCCATCTTATCAAATGAAGCCCATATTGCCGGAGGAAAAACGCCTTTGGCTGCTTTTTCAAATCCGGATGCTCTGGGAAAAGGTACAGATTGGCAAGAGGCCATTTTCCAGATTGCACCTATTCAAAGTCATCAGTTATCTCTAACGGGCGGCTCTGCGTTGTCAACCTTCGCGCTTAGCGGTAGTTATTTTAATCAGGCAGGTGTAGTTGGTGGTCCAAAATCAGGTTTTGAGAGATATACGGCCAGACTTAATGTTAGCCAACAACTAAAACCCTGGCTAAAAATGAGTGGAAATATTCTTTATACCAATCTGAATAGAAACGGACTTCCAGAGAATAATGAGTTTAATACACCATTAGTAAGAGCCTTAAATATAGATCCGGTGACTTCCATCCGTAAATTTGATGGAACTTACAATTATTCTATTTATGTGGATACCGATTTGGCAAACCCGGTAAATGCTATTGAAAATCAACATAATACCTGGCAGAGTAATCGTGTTTTGAGTAGTATTCAAGCGGATGTAAATATAAGAAAAGGCTTGGTTTTCAGGTCTTCCTTCAATAGGGATGAGACGTTTGCCAGCCAGTCTGTCTTTATTCCTTCTTTCAATTTAAGTCTGGATCCCGCGAGCAATGACGCCCCTGCAAGTGAGCGGAACCCGGTTAATACTGTAATAAAAAACGATTTCTCATGGCAAAACTGGCAATGGGAAAACGTGCTTACCTGGGATTATTCCAAAGGGAAACATAAGTTAAACGCTTTGCTGGGCTCAACAGCACTGGCTAACAGTTATTATTTTTTAACGGGTTCAAATACCAATCTGCCCTCGAATCAAGTGAAGGATGCTTTTCTTGGAAATACCATTGCACCCAGAGAATCGCAAGGCTCTGGTGATTTCGCGTCGGCCTCGGGAATGCTTTCCTTTTTTACCCGTTTTCAATATGATTACGATAATAAATATCTATTATCTACTACCCTTAGAAGGGATGGCTCTTCCCGATTTGGTAAAAATAACAGGTATGGTTACTTCCCTTCAATTTCTGCTGGTTGGGTCGTAAGCAGAGAGGATTTCTGGGGATTAGAAGCCTTAAATTTCCTTAAACTGAGAGCTAGCTGGGGGCAAAATGGAAATGACAGAATTGGAGAGTATAGTTTTACAACCATTGTTTATCCAGGGCAGAATTATACTTTCGGCTCGTCGGAAACCATTACCAGCGGAAGTACTCCTTTAGAGGCCAGTAATCCCGATTTGAAATGGGAAACTGGGGAGCAAATTAATGCAGGTCTCGATCTTGAATTGTTTAATGGAAAATTTCATTTTACGGCAGATTACTATGTAAAGACGACCAGAGATATGCTTGCGAGAATACCCATTCCTACCCTGGTTGGATTAAGGGCGCCTTTTCAGAATGTGGGTACTATGGCCAATAATGGCCTGGAATTATCCTTGCTTTATCAGGGGAAAAAGAAAGCATTGAATTACAGTGTAGGGGCAAATATTGGTTTCGTTAAGTCAGAGGTTCTAAGTTTGGGTCTTGGTGGAGAACCTATTATCACGGGAAATGTTTTTTCTGCTGGTAATGTGTCCCGAACTGATGTAGGGTACCCCGTCGCTTCCTTTTATGGCTATGTGACAGATGGTATTTTCCAATCGCAGGAGGAAGTTAATGCTCACGCATTTCAAAATGAAAAAACAGCGCCTGGAGATATTCGTTTTAAAGACTTGAATGGTGACGGTATCATTAATGAGGTAGATCAAACTTATATCGGAAATCCTACCCCTTCTTTTACCTACGGTGTTACTTCCCAGGTTCAATGGAAGGGCTTTGATTTAAGCGTTTTTATTCAGGGAACTCAGGGAAATGATATTTATAATGGCATATTCAGGTATGACTTTTTCTATTCGAACAGACCTCAATCTGCCTTAAACAGGTGGACCGGTGCGGGTACTTCAAACTCAGAACCGAGAGTTAATGTAAATGACCCAAATAAGAATGCCAGGGTGTCGGACCGTTTTATTGAAGATGGTTCCTTTGTGCGATTAAAGAATATTCAAATAGGATACGACTTAAAGCACAAGTTGTTGAATAAATGGAAAATCGATAAGGCCAGAATTTATTTCAGTGGTCAAAATTTATGGACGCTGACAAAATATTCCGGTTTAGATCCTGAAATTGGAAGTGTGGGTGGTTCTTTGGAATTAGGTATCGACAGAGGTTTCTATCCGCAGGCAAGAATGGCTTCAATGGGTTTACAACTTGGATTTTAAAAATTAAGCAAATGAAGAATCTTAGTATTAATAAATGGTTTGTACTTCTGTTTTTATTTTCTCTCAGCAGTTGTGAAGAACTATTGTTAGATAAAAAACCGCTGGTTGGTACCACCCTTGACAATTTCTATCAGACAGAAGCCGACGCAGTTTCCGCTATTCATGCTGCGTATGCTACTTTACAATTTGAAATGTCGCCAGAAGGCCATTTTCGATGGTTTTGGGGCGATATTATGTCTGATGACGCGGTAAAAGGTGGTTCAGGTGACAATGATCAGCCTCTTTTGGCTGCTCTTGAACAATTTCAAGGTCCTGTCAATACTGGTTATCTGGCAGCCGAATGGGCTGCTGATTACGAGGGAATTAACAGGGCGAATATTGTGCTGGAGAAAGTTCCCGCCATTGTCATGGACGAAAAATTAAAGAAAAGGATATTGGGCGAAGCCTATTTTCTCAGAGCCTGGTTTTTTTATAATCTGGTTACTATTTTCGGCGACGTCCCAAAGGTGGATCGACTTTTGTCTCCCTCAGAATATAAGATGCCCCGTTCTTCCGCTGAAAGTATCTGGAATTTAATTGAAAGTGATTTGACCATTGCTGTTTCAAATCTTCCCCTTCGAAGCCAATATACACAAGCTGATTTGGGGAGAATTACAAAAGGAGCCGCTCAGGGCTTACTTTTAAAATCGTTGGTGTGGCGTAAAAAGTGGGCGGAAGCTAAAAAGGTGGGCGAAGCTTTAATTTCGTCCGGAGAGTACAAATTAGAGCCCGATTTCAATCGTATTTTTACAAAAGCAGGTGAAAATGGCGTGGAATCAGTGTTTGAGATTCAATATATGACGGAATCAGGGGGAAATTGGGGAAACAACAATAACAATGAAGGAACTTTTACTAATGTTTTTGTACGCGCCCGAGGTCAATTCGATGGATTTGGATTTAATATCCCAACCAAAAGTCTGGTTGACGCTTTTCTAGCTACAGGTACAGAAGATCCCCGTTTAAAAGCTACAATTTTTAGAGTGGGAGAGCCCATGGGCGATCGCGGAATTTTCACAAAAGAGGCTACAGGTGGTTATCCTCACGATTTTTACGGTAAAAAATACTTTAATAACAGAAGTGAACAAGCCACTTTCGGAGATCCAAATCCTAACGGTGGAACGAATGACCGGGTAATCAGATACGCTGATGTTTTGCTTCTTTTTGCTGAAGCATCCTTTCAGTCAGGCGATCAGACCAGCGCCAGAAATGCATTAAATCAAGTAAGAGCAAGAGTTAAATTGCCAGAAATAACTTCTACCGGAAACACATTGTTAGAGGCTATTTATAATGAAAGAAGGCTGGAACTCGCATTGGAAGGACATCGGTTTTTTGATTTGGTGAGAACCGGGAGAGCGGCAAGTTTTCTTGGTCCTTTAGGATATAAGGAAAATATTCATAAGGTGTTTCCTATTCCTCAATCTCAAATTCAGGCAAGTAATGGCGCTGTTACCCAAAATCAGGGCTATTAATCTACATAAAAGCTAAAGATTATGAAACCATTTTTTTATATGTTATCCAGGGGATTACCCTTTTTTATACTCATCGGGATTCTGTTTTTAGGATGTGAATCTTATCAGGAACCTGATATTCAATTAGGAAAATCACCAGATTTACCTACCCTTTCGGTTGTTCAGTTGAAAACAGATTCTAATCGGGTGGTGGTTAGTGAGAAAAGTGATTTGGTTTTTGATCGTTTATGGTCGGCAGTAGGAGCCAGTCCTGATAAGACAAAAAAGGGGTTAGATACTTTTTATTTTCCTAAAGCTGGGCGGTATAATATATTATGGTCAGGTTCATTTAAAGGTGGCTCTGGCACAGGGCAACAAAGTTTTTCCGTGGTTATACCTAAAGATGCCGTTACTCCTTGTACTGGTTTGGCAACCCTTTTAGCCGGTGGGTGTGACCCAACCAGTCGAAAATGCTGGACTTTCAGTAAAAAAGCAGGGGCGGTAGCCGTTGGTCCAACGCCAGGTTCTGCCGAATGGTTTACTTCTCCGCTAAATGGTCTTCAGAATGAGCAGTACGATGATAATTTTTGTTTTGCCTGGGCAGAAAACAAATTTATTTATGATAACAATGGATTAACCGTTGATCCTTGGAATGGATATATGCCGGTACCTTTTTCTTTGCCAGGAAAACCTCAATGGCAACTTATTCCTATTGGTCCCGCAGGTGTTCCTCGTATTGAACTTCCAGAGGGTGCCTTCATGGGGGTTTGGGATGCCTCAAATGTCTATGATATCGTGAGATTAACGGAAAAAGAGATGATTGTAAGAACTCCGTTTTTAAAAGGAGGTGGTTGGTTTGAATTATATTTTGAAGCTAGATAAACGTTTTAATTTTGAAATACTTAACTTTTTATTCAATTCTGTGTGCTTTTTTGTTGTTTTCCATGTCAAAACCTCCCAAAAAGTACAAACTTGTCTGGTCTGATGAATTTTCAACAGAGGGATTACCGGATGCCAGTAAATGGACTTATGATGTGGGTGATGGTTGTCCCCGAATCTGTGGTTGGGGAAATAACGAGTGGCAATATTACACCGAGGCAGATATCGACAATGCCTCTGTAAAAGATGGAAAATTAACCATTGAGGCCCGACCAGAAAAAATGGGAGGGAAGGAATATACTTCTGCCAGGATGCTTACCCGAAATAAGGCTTCCTGGAAATATGGCTATTTTGAAATGAGAGCAAAAACACCCGTTGGCTTAGGTACCTGGGCTGCTATCTGGCTCTTGCCAGAGAAAAACAACTACGGAGAATGGCCGGGAAGTGGAGAAATTGATTTGTTGGAACACGTAGGGTTTGCTCAAGATTCTATTTTCGGCACCGTTCATACGGAAGCTTTCAATCATATAATTGGTACGCAAAAGGGAGGAGGCGTTGGTAAAATAAAGCCACACGAGGACTATCATTTATATGCCATAGACTGGACGCCTGAAAAAATGGATTTTTTATTTGACGGGAAAATTTATTTTACTTTCTATAAAGAGGCGTTGGCAAATAGTAAACAATGGCCTTTTGACCAACCTTTTCATGTCATTTTGAACCTTGCCGTTGGGGGTAACCTCGGAGGTAAAATGGGGGTGGATGCAACAGCTTTTCCCGCCCGATTTTCTATAGATTATGTGAGAGTTTATCAAAAAAAGGACTAAATGAAAAACGTAATATACATTTTTAAGTTTTTACCCTTTTTACTTTTGCTTCAAGGGTGTTTTAAGGAGGGGGATATCGCTGAGCTGCCAGATTATAATGCGCCACAGGTTTCTTTCATTACACAAGCTCTCTCCATTCCCGAGGGTAATAAAGACACCACCATACAGTTAGGTATTCAACTGAAAGGGGAAAACAGAACCCAGGTGATGGTTAAATATCAGGTTAATGGGTTAACAGCTACACCAGGGACTGATTATGAAGAAATTACAGAGGGAAAAGTATTCATAAAACCAGGAGAACTTACCGTGTTCATTCCTATTAAAATATTTGGCGATGCCGTTAAGGAGACTGACGAGAAAATAGACATTGTACTCATTCAAGCTTTAAATGCTACCTTAAGTGAACCTACTCGATTGACAATTACCCTGGTTAACGACGATTTTAGTTTGATTGACAAGATAAATATCCCTAAAACTGGATATATCTCACCCGATAGTTATACCGGCTTTACCAAAGTTTGGGAAGAGGGTTTTCAAGGAACTAATCTGAATAGTGCGGTTTGGAACTACGAACTGGGCGATGGTTGTCCGGGAAATTGTAACTGGGGAAATAATGAGTTACAATTTTATCAGGAAAAAAATGCCCAGCTTTCCGACGGATATTTAATCATTGAGGGAAAAAAGGAAACAGTAGGGGGTAAAAATTATACCTCCGCCAGGCTGACAACGCAAAGGAAAAAATCGTTCAAATATGGACGTATTGATATTCGAGCCGCTGTTCCTGAAGGAAAGGGTTATTGGCCAGCGCTCTGGATGTTAGGAGATAATATTCCTCAGGTTTCCTGGCCCGCTTGCGGTGAAATAGATATTATGGAAACGAGTGGTGATAAAATAAACAGAGTGGTGGGTACCGCACATTTTGGTGCCACGGTGGCGCAGCACAGGTTTAGAACTGGCGCTACCTTTTCCTCCGGTGAATATGATTTTAATACTTCATTTAATGTGTTTTCTATCATCTGGGAAGAAAATAAGATTCAATGGCTGGTAAATAATGTACCATATCACCAATTGACCCCTGCCGATTTGAACGGCCAACCCTATCCGTTTAATCAATCTTTCTTTTTTATCGTCAATCTGGCCATCGGTGGTAATTTTCCTGGCTCACCCGACGCAAGAACCGTTTTCCCCCGTTGGTTTGTTGTGGATTATATAAAAGTATTTCAAAAGGGATAAAGGGATTTCTGAGAATAAACAACAAAAAAGGTAGGTAGTACGCATTTGTCCATAAAAATGGCTAAATTGATAAGTCGCTTATTTTTAATCACCTAAATAGCAGAGATGGTTCCAACGGCTAACCCCGGTGGTGTACTTTGGGTTTATTTGATAAATGGCAAAACTAACCTCTGTTTTACTAGCTGCTTTGTTATTAATGTTTTTGCAGGGACAAGAAAGAGTTAACTTTAATGTATTTATAAACTATATTTAATTGAAGGGGAATGAAAATTTTATCATTCCCTTTTTTAATTTTATAAGTAAAAATAAATACATGAAATACTTTTGGTTTCTGGCTATCCTTTTTTCCTCCGGTTTAAACGCTCAATCATCTAAGTCTGATTGGCTAATTCATTCCGTTCCTCAAAAAACAACCGTCACAGAAGAGGATAATACGCTGGTTATCCAAAATGGATTATTGAGAAGATCCTTTTATTTAGGAAAAAATATAGGTTGCTTTGATTTCGTGAATCTGACAAATCAACAGCAACTGATAAGAGCCATAAAGCCAGAAGCTCGCTTGATTATTGATCACAAGGAATACCATATTGGCGGTTTAGTGGGACAAAAGGAAAATGGATATTTTCTTCCAGAATGGCTTCCTTCCCTGACCAAAGGGGAAAATGATTTTATGTTTACCAGTTATCTGGTTTCAGATATCAAACCTGGCATTCAATGGAAATCGAATACCTGGACAGGTAAATTTCTGGCAGCAACCGGGAAAGAACTGGTTCTTAAGTTTGAATCTCCGGTAAATGAGTTGAAAGGATTAAAAGTGGAGGTTCATTATGCGCTATATGATGGTATCCCTTTGATAGTAAAATGGTTGACTATTCTCAATGAATCATCCAAAGAGGTGAAATTACACAGGGTGGTAAATGAAGTGCTGGGTTTAGTGGAAGAGGAAAGTGCAGTCGTTGGTTCTCCTGATGAAATGAAAAAACAACATGGTATCTATTTTGAGACCAATTATGCTTTCAATAATGCCATGCGTTATGATATTAGTGATCAGACTACTCATTGGAAAACAGATAGCGTTTACACGTCTCAGGTGAATTATAATTTTCAAACCCCTTGTTTACTTGAAATTTATCCGGAAAAAGCACCAGGAATCACGCTTAAAAGGGGTGAAATTTTTACTTCAGTTAAAACCAATGAACTGTTGATGGACAGTTATGACAGACAAAGAAGGGGGTTGATGTTGAAAAAAATGTATAGAACCATAGCGCCCTGGACTACCCAGAATCCTATTTTCATGCATTTGGTGAGTAAATCCGATGATGAGGTGGTGCGTTGTATCGATCAATGTGTTCAGACAGGTTATGAAGCCGTAATCTTGAGTTTTGGTAGTCATCTGAAAATGGAGGACACTTCGAATATCAATATTACGCGATGGAAGAAATTAGCAGATTATGCTCATAGTAAGGGTATTTTACTTGGCGGTTATGCCCTGTTCAGCAGTCGTCGGATTAGCGACGAACATGATGTTATCGATCCTAAAACAGGAAAACCCGGCGGTGCCCTTTTTGGCAATGCGCCTTGTTTTGGAAGTACCTGGGGACTGGATTTCAGGGATAAAATCAAGTATTTTTTTGAAAAAACTGGGTTTGATATTTGGGAAAATGATGGACCTTATCCGGGTGACGTATGCGCATCAACTTCTCATCCCGGTCATGAGGGACTGGAGGATTCTCAATGGAGGCAGATGGAAATTCAAAAGGAACTTTATCGTTGGTTGAATGAAAAGGGGGTTTATATCAATGCGCCGGATTGGTATTTTTTAGACGGTACACATAAGATTGCCATAGGTTACAGGGAGGTTAATTTTTCCCTTTCA
The DNA here is from genome assembly GCA_030728245.1 of Saprospiraceae bacterium. GTDB lineage: Bacteria > Bacteroidota > Bacteroidia > Chitinophagales > Saprospiraceae > BJGN01. The sequence continues at coordinate 23,529 of JANQZX010000053.1, forward strand.
CGGGAGCAACAAAGGGTCTTAAACAGGCAAAATATTCACGACGGTACCCTGGAAAAAATGGGCTCAATGAGCTGGGGTTTTGTTCCTTTAACAAAATATCAAGGGGGTGGACCGGAAGCTATTCTTGAACCTTTAAGTGAGCATTTAAAGGATTATGAAAATCTGATGATGCAATATTATGGTGCAGGAGTGCAAGCCTGTTACCGAGGCCCCCGATTATATGACACAGAGGAAACCAGGCAATTGGTTTTAAAAACGGTTGCGTGGTATAAAAAATACCGGGATATCCTGAATGCGGATATGATTCATCTGCGAAGAGCCGATGGCAGGGATTGGGATGGCTTGTTACATGCCGATCCATCGGGTAAATACAAAGGCATGCTCATGTTGTACAATCCTACCAAAAAGGACATCACCAGAACCATTCCGGTGCCTCTTTATTATACAGGTCTGACAGACACAGCTGTGTTTAGGGAAAGGGAAGGAAAACCTATGACTTTAAAGTTAAACAGAAATTATGAAGCGGACTTAGTGGTTACTATTCCTGCGGAAAGTTATACGTGGTTAACGGTGGAATAGTAATACTGTAAAATAGGGTATATTTGTTTAGTTAAATGAATATATGCTGAAATCACCTCTTTTTTTGTTAATGTCACTCGTGACATTTAACAATGTTTATGGTCAATTATCACAATACCAAGGCTTTGTATTTGACAGTGAAACCAAGAAACCTATTGAGTTTGCCTCGGTATCGGTTTTAGGAAAAGACTCTTCTATTGTTGCAGGAACGGTGACAGATGAGAATGGTAAATTTCAAGTTAAATCTGAACGAGGAAATAGTAGTGTTTTACGCTTTCAATTCATGGGTTATGAATCACTTGACTTCAAACCTGGGGAGAAATCAGGAAATATTCCCGCTATTTATCTTACGGCATCGGTTAGTACCTTAAACGAAATTACCGTCAATGGGGAACGAAAAACGCAGACTATTCAAATTGATAAACAGGTATTTGATACCAAACAATTTCAAAATGCAGCCAACGGAACTGGATTAGATCTTATTTCCAGGCTTCCCTCAGTAACGGTGAATGTGGAGGGAGAGATATTATTAAGAGGAAGTGCCAGTTTCCTGGTGCTAATAGATGGGAAACCTACCCAAAGAACTGCGTCGGAAGCGCTGGCTCAATTACCCGCTAATGTTATTGAAAAAATAGAATTAATCACTTCGCCCTCCGCAAAATACGATGCAGATGGCAAGGCTGGAATTGTCAATATTATTACCAAAAAAGATCAGATCATTGGCTGGAGCTTTGTGGCCAATGGTATGACGGGCGGGCGGGAACCTTTGCGTTATGGATCTGATTTTTCAGCCAATTATACGGGTTCTAAGGCTAGTTTTTTTGTGGGTGCTGATTATAGGCGCTTTGATATTGAGGGATTTAGAATTGGCGAAATACGAACTTTACTAAAGGATTCCCTCACTTTCCTTCCTTCTAAAGGCATTAGAAATTATAAAGATTATCAATTTGGCATCAGATCGGGTTTGACTTATACGCCAACCAAGAGGGAGGTTTTAAATGTAAATTGGTATATGGGCGAAAAACAAACAGACCGTAAGCCAATTTGCATTATGAGGAATTTGTAAAAACGGGTGGTAATATTAATCTTTTCGATCCTTCTTTTGGTTCTCCTTTTCGCCGATTTTTCAACCAGAATCTGTATGTAAGAAAAGGAAACTTCCAAACGGTAAATGCTGATTATACCAGAAGTTTTGCTAACAAGGGTAAAATAACCATGTTGGGTGTTTTTGAGTACTCCGTTTTAGGAGGGCCATTAAATAATGTGGATGAAAATGAAGATAATAATCAGATTTCATTACACGAACGCTCAGAGGAAAGGAGCCCATTAACAGCCATTCGCTGGCAGATGGATTATCAAAAACCATTAGGGGATAACAAAAAACTGGAACTGGGGTATCAATTCAGATCGGTTCACCATTCGGGGGATTTTATTTTTGAAAATCTTAATTTAAAAAGTAAATCATGGGAATTAAATCCGGAATTTAATGATAAGATGGATTTGAGGCAACAAATTTTCGCCTGGTATGCAAATTTGAACGGTGCTTTGTCAAAATGGAACTATAATGTTGGACTTAGAGCCGAGTACATGAACAGATTGTTAACTCATCGTCTGGGAAAAGGGCCTTTTGTTTACGAGAAATTGAACTTTTTTCCTTCTATTCAATTTTTGAGAACCTTCGAAAATGCTCAATCTTTAAGGATAGCCTATAACAGGCGTATCGACAGGCCAACGACAAAATTGATGTCTCCCTTTAAAAATCACAGACATGCAGAGACTATTGAACTTGGTGATCCAAATTTAAAACCTGAATTAGCAGAGGTTTTTGAGGTAGCTTTTTCAAAGACATGGTCAAAAGTAGAAATTTCAGCTATTGCCTATTTTAATTATACAAAAGATAAGGTATTTAGAGTCAATGATATATACTCAAGAACAATCTTGTGGAGAACCTATACCAATGCAGGAACTGCCATTAGTTCTGGTCTGGAAACTTCCCTGAATATTAAATTGACGTCTTTGTGGAAGCTTTATGCATCGGGAAATATTTTTCAGTTTTATGTCAGGGGGAATCCAAATGGTATAGAAACTACCCAACAAAGTCTCAACTTTAATGCGAATGGAAATACCTCTCTGGACCTTTCTAAAAATCTTCGTTTTCAATGGGATGCCACATATATAGGTAGATCCGTTACGCCTCAGGGTGCCGATTCAGACTATTTTCTGTCCAATATGGGCTTGAAATATAATCTGAAGGGAAATAAAGGAAATGTGGGATTGCAAGTTCAAAACGTGTTTAATACCAATATCCAAACCATTGTTACCCAGGCTTCCAATTTTTATAGTACTACGGACTACATTAAATATGACCGGATTATAATGCTTAGTGTTGGCTTAAGACTCAACGACGGTGGTAGAAAAAATAAAATCTTAAAAACAGAATACGGGGAGAAAGATTTTTAATTTCCTAATGATTTCAATCATTTATTTTATATTTAAGGGGTTGTTCAAAATATCAATCCTAATATGCTCGTCAATAAGTGTTATATCTTCGGGTCTATCTTATTATCCCTTTGGATTTCTGCTTGCGCTCCGGAAATTCCTGATGAAATTGCCATAGAGTTAAAGAATTTAAACATTGAACCCGATTATAATTTTCATGTAAAGCCTATTTTATCCGACAAGTGTTTCGCTTGTCATGGTCCCGATAAAATGAAGCAAAAAGCAGGTCTTCGCTTGGATATTGCTGAAAATGCTTACGCGTCATTACCAGAATCGCCTGATAAAGTAGCTATAACGCCGGGAAACCTTAGGAAAAGCGAATTTTTCCATAGAATTATTTCTAATGACCCCGATATACAGATGCCGGAGCCATCCTCACATCTTACTTTAACGAACAGAGAAAAAGCCATTTTAATTCGTTGGATTGAGAATGGGGCGGAATATAAACCCCACTGGGCACTGGTAGCTCCAAAATTACCCAATCTGCCTAAGTCAAAATGGAAAAATAAGGTAGAAAACGATATTGATTTATTTGTTCATAAACGATTGGAGGAAGAAAAGCAAGAACCTTCAGAAAGGTCTTCTAAAGAGTTGTTATTAAGAAGATTGTCCCTTGATTTAACGGGTTTACCTCCTTCTTTAGATGATTTGGATGATTTTATTAAGGATAAATCTTCCAACGCCTACGAAAAACAGGTGGATAAACTATTGGCTTCTCCACATTATGGAGAAAAAATGGCGGTTCATTGGTTAGATATTGCCCGGTTCGCCGATTCCCATGGCTACACCGTCGATCGCCTGAGGGAAATGTCTCCTTACAGAGATTGGGTTATTTCCGCTTTCAACAGGAATATGCCCTTCAATCAATTTACCCAGTGGCAATTAGCTGGAGATATATTTCCCAATCCAAGCAAGGAAATGATTATTGCCACGGCTTTTAATAGAAATCATCCCCAAAACATGGAAGGGGGCATCATAGAGGAGGAGTTTCAAATGGAATATGTTGCCGATAGAACGAACACTTTCGGCGAAGCTTTTTTAGGTCTTTCCACCGGTTGTGCCCGATGCCATGACCATAAATATGATCCCATTTCACAGGAAAATTATTATCAATTTTTTTCCTTCTTTAATAATGTGAAAGAGGCCGGGCAGATTTCCTGGAATAGTGCTACCCCAACACCTACCTTACTTTTGCCAACCGATGAGCAGGAAAAAATGATTGACTTCATTAAGAATAAGATTTATAAGGAAGAAAAAAATATTGAAATATTAAAAAAATCAAATGGCACTTCATTTAATGATTGGTTGTCCTCAAATGACTACAAAAAATTAGGTGAGGAACAAATACCTCAAAATGGATTGAAGGCAATATTTACTTTTGATCAGGCTGATTTACAAAATAAGATAAACAGGAAGGAGAAGGGTGTGATGAAGAGGGAAGCAGGCATGGAGGGGGCAAAACCTACTTTCTCGCAGGGTAAAATAGGTCGTGCTATCCATTTGGATGGCGATGAATATCTCGATTTGGGTCGTATTGGCGTATTCAGAAAATCAGATCCTTTTTCTGTTGGTATGGATGTCTGGTTGCCTTCAACATTCAAAGAAGGGGTCATTTTTCATAAAAGTGAAGGGGAAAGATTATATAATTTCAGAGGGTTTCACCTTTATTATAAAGATGGAAAATTTGAAATAAATATGGCTCACGCAGCTCCTTCCAATGCCATTACAAAAATATCGAAGGAAAAAATTCCAAAAGAAAAATGGATTCACATTGCGCTCGTTTATGATGGTTCTTCTACCGCCGCCGGATTTGATTTATTTGTAGATGGTCAGAAGTTACAAATGACTACCACCATGGATCAGCTGACGAAGGAAATATTATTCAGGAGAGAGGTTGAACCCGGTATTCAAATAGGTGGCTGGTGGCGTGGACTTGGATTTAAAGGAGGTTTAGTGGACAATGTTACCGTTTATCATCGTAATTTAATACCTTTTGAGGTAGCGGTTCTTGCTGGAAAAAGTAAATGGAAGGACATTACTACAAAAAATATTACCTCATTAGGAAGATTTGAAAAGGATGTCTTAGAGGGGTATTATGAAAATACATTAGACAAAAAATTAAGAATCCTTGCCGATTCATTATCCTTGTTTAGAAAATCTTTGGCTGATTCCCTAGAGCAAGTTGAAGAATTGATGGTAATGCAGGAATCGATTATTCCGAAAAAAACATATTTGTTGCATCGTGGACATTATGAGAATAGGGGAAAAGAGGTTTTTCCAGGTACGCCTGAATCTGTTTTAGCCTTTCCAAATCATTTACCTAAAAATAGATTGGGGTTGGCGAAATGGTTGTTTTTACCAAATCATCCGCTTACTTCTCGGGTGGCAGTCAACAGGTTTTGGCAATATTTTTTTGGAAACGGTATCGTTAAAACGGCGGAAGATTTTGGCAATCAGGGTGAACTGCCCTCTCATCCTGAATTACTGGATTATTTGGCCATCACCTTTCAAAAATCAGGTTGGGATGTAAAAGCAATAGTTAAACTATTGGTCATGTCTGCAACTTATCAACAATCAACGCTAACACCTCCTGCCTTAAGGTCAAAAGATCCTGAAAACAGACTGCTTGCCAGAGGTCCTTCTGAACGCTTAACGGCGGAAATGTTGAGGGATAATGCTCTGTTTGCCAGTGATTTATTGAATAGAAAAATTGGAGGGAAAAGTATAAAGCCTTATCAGCCCGATAAATTATGGGAAATAAACAGTGCCGGGTATCAACCTGATACGGGCGATCTGGTGTATCGACGAAGTTTATATGTCCTCATAAAACGCTCTGTACCAAACCCTACCTTGTCAACTTTCGATGCAGGGTCCAGGAGTTTTTGCATGATTCGACGGCAAAAAACAAATACGCCTTTGCAAGTTTTGGTTACATTGAATGATCCTACTTTTGTAGAGGTGTCAAAAGTTATGGCAGAAAAAATGGCTGAATATACTAATGAAAAGAAGGCTATTTCAGATAGTTTCAGGAAGCTGACGGCAAGGAAACCCTCAGAGAAAGAAATGGATTTACTGTTAAAACTAAAAAATAGTCAGGAAATGGCTTTTAGGAATAAACCGGAAAAGGTGAGGGGCTGGCTATCGTCAGGTCAATATGTTTTAAATCCAGTTAAAGATTCTGCCCGCTTAGCTGCCCATGCCGTGGTGGTTAGTACGATTTTAAATACAGACGCAGCGCTGACAAAAAGATAAGGTATGTCTTCTCATCATAATAAACCTTTTTTCATTCATCATCCCGCCTTTGAGGATGTAAATAAACAGTTGAATCGTCGTGATTTTTTATTCAAATCAGCGGTCGGATTAGGCGCATTGGCGACGGGAAGCCTTTTGTCAGGATGCCATTCAAAGAATAATCAGGCTGATTTGGAGGTGGCCGATTTTCAGCAAAAGCTGTTGAATACCTTACCTCATTTCATTCCAAAGGCAAAAAGAGTAGTGTATCTGTGCATGAGCGGTGGGCCATCCCAATTTGAAACATTTGATTACAAACCTGAATTAACCCGTTATTTTGGTCAGAATCTGCCTGAATCTGTCAGAAATGGCCAGAGGCTTACAGGTATGAGTGCTAATCAAAGTGAGTTACCTGTAGCTCCTTCTTCCTTCAAATTTAACAGACATGGCAAATCGGGTGCATGGATTAGCGAACTTTTACCCTATACCGCAGAGGTGGCAGATGATTTATGTATCATAAAATCAATGCACTCTGAGGCTATAAATCATGACCCTGCCCTTACTTTTTTCCAAACAGGAAATCAATTGCCGGGAAGACCATCGATAGGCTCCTGGATTAGTTATGGTTTGGGGAGCGAAAATAAAAATTTACCCTCGTTTATTGTCTTAGTCTCTAAAGATGCACCAAAGGATCAGCCCTTATATGCCAGATTGTGGGGAAATGGTTTCTTGCCCAGCGAGCATCAGGGTGTGCAATTCAGATCAGGAAAGGATCCTGTCTTGTTTTTAAATAATCCTGATGGATACGATGGTGCAGATAGGAGGGAAATGCTGGATTATTTGAATAAAATAAATGAACTCCAAAATGAAGCTATAGGCGATCCGGAAATTAATGCCCGAATAGCACAATATGAAATGGCCTTTAGAATGCAAACTTCCGTACCCGAGGTGATGGATATTTCCGATGAACCCGATGAAGTTTTTAATCTTTATGGCGATTCTTCAAGAGATCCGGGAACGTATGCGGCTAATTGTATTTTAGCCAGAAAATTATTGGAAAGAGACGTCAAATTTGTTCAGTTATATCATCAGGGATGGGATCATCATGGTTCCCTCCCAGAAAATATGAAATCACAATGTAAAGTAATTGACCAACCAACCGCTGCATTTATCAAAGACCTTAAAAGGAGGGGATTATTAGAAGATACCCTGGTCATTTGGGGCGGTGAATTTGGTAGAACGGTGTATTCTCAGGGAATTTTGACGCCTGATAATTATGGCCGCGATCATCATCCAAGATGTTTTAGTATGTGGATGGCTGGAGCTGGCGTTAAAGCGGGTTTTAGCTTTGGGGAAACAGATGATTTCAGCTATAATATCGTAAAGGATCCAGTTCATGTACATGATTTTCAAGCTACCCTGCTCCATTTGATGGGTATTAATCATGAGGAATTAATCTATAAATTTCAAGGCAGAAGATATCGTTTAACCGATGTACATGGTACCGTTGTGAAGGATATTTTAACCTAACAATTTTTTTAATCAAAAACAAAAAGATTTATGTCATCGAGAAGAAAATTTATTCAACACACCGCTTTAGCCACAGCTGCATTGTCGGTTTCTCCTTTAGCAGGCTTTTCAATTATAAAGAATAAACCTCAGGATGAAGCAGATGTAGTCATCGGACATGGCGGTTTTACTTACAAAGTAGATAAAGGTTGGGCGAAAATGAGCCCAAATAGTAATCCGCTCATTAATTGCCATGAGATGGTTCAGGATAGTAAGGGGCGGTTAATCATGATTGGTGACCATACAAATAATAATATTCTCATTTTTGATAAATCTGGTAATTTAGTGGACTTTTGGGGGCATTCTTTTCCCGGCGGTCATGGTTTAACACTGAGCAAAGAGGGAAGTGAGGACTTTCTCTTTATTGTCGATTGTGGTTATTACCAGGACAAATATGGTAAGGGTCAAAGCCAGGCAGGGCAGGTTATAAAAACAGATTTGACTGGGCGAATTATTTATACCCTTGGTCATCCGAGAACTATTGGTGTTTATAAGGATAATGAAAAGTTTCAACCAACGGAAACAGCGGTTGCACCCAACGGCGATTTATATGTTGCCGATGGATATGGTTCTGATTATATCATTCAATATAACCTAAAGGGTCAATACATTAGAC
>JANQZX010000054.1 GCA_030728245.1 Saprospiraceae bacterium
TATCTTCTGCCTCTAATCTTAAAGAGAGTATTTAAAACTGCTTTTCCGGTATAGAAGAGTATAATTTGGTACTTTGTACTTTTTCAGTTGAAGTTATTCTTGTTCCTTTTCATAACCTTCAAAATAATAAGACTGTTCAATTCCTTTAAAAATGATTTCTCTATTATCGATTTCCTCGGTTAAATTTTCTTTCAGAAGTGTTCTTAATTCCAAATCGTTGATTGGACTTCTCTCCACAGATTGTAAATAAAGCGTTTTATCAATGAATTGCCAGTTTACAACTTTTTTGAGTTGTTTTTTTAATATCATGTCCAACCATATACGCATGGATCTACCATTTCCTTCAATAAAAGGATGCGCAATATTCATTTCAACATACTTGGCAATAATTTCTTCAAAAGAGTTTTCAGGCATTAATTCTATTTTTACAAGAATCTCCTTAAGATATAGTGTAGTTGCAAATCTAAAGCCGCCCTTAGAAATATTAAGGTTTCGTATTTCGCCTGCAAAATCGTACAAACCGTCAAACAAAAAATGATGAATTTCTTTGAGGCCTTTGGTTGTGCCTGTTTCTATTTTATTGATACTATTCGACTCGAACAATCGAAATGCATTTTCTAAACTATTTTTATCAATATTTTTCATAAGATTTCATTACTTACATAGATCAAGTTAATTTAAGTTACAGAATTTTCTTTTTTTATAAAGCCACTTATAAGTACAATAAATATCAGAACAAGACCCACTAAGGCTGCCTGACTTAGAAATGGCGCATCATCAGTTCTCGCTGCGCGAATGCCCCATAAAGCCCACATTATGACAAGAGAATAACTTGCTGTTTTTTCTACCCAAATAAAATAAATAGCCAATATAGTTGCTGTAATCATCATAAGGAGACTCCAGGTGACAGGTGAAATGCCAAATCCATTCCAATCTATTTTAACCAGTAATGCCGTTATATTAGCTATGGTGGCCACACTTATCCAACCCAGATAAACTAAAAATGGGGTGTACAAGAGAAAAGATTGCGTCTTGTTTAGTGCGCTTTGTTTCTTTTTTCCTGTTATGAAAATATAGATGAGTGTGCTCAAAAAGAGTAGCATGATGAGTACACTCGTCCAGATCCATAAATAGTGCCAGGCCAAAATCCAGCTTGCATTTAAAAAACAAGTTACCCAAAACCATTTGTTGACTACTGATAAATAGGCAGCAACTTTTGGAAATTTGTCCGATAGGACGGTGAAATATGTATAAGAAATAGTGTAATTGATCAGTAACAGATAGATAATTCCCCAAATAGAAAAGGTGAATCCCGCGGGAACAAAATAATTGGGATAAAAAGCGGATATCTGTCCTGTATTCAGTTGATTAATAGGTAATATATTAGCTAACGCATTGGCCGCTATCATTGCAGCAAGGAATATCCAGGTAACCAATACATTAACTAATTTCATATTTATTTGCTTTTGTAAAGTACCTGACGATCTCCTTTTATTTTGTCAGAAACAAGATAGTCATCATAATTCATTAAACTGTCAATGATTCCTTTGGGTGCCAATTCAATAATTCTATTGGCAACAGATGCAGTCAAGGCATGGTCATGAGAACAGAACAATAAATTGCCCTTAAAGGTCTGCATGGCGGTATTCAACGCCGTGATAGATTCCAGATCGAGGTGATTGGTAGGTTCGTCCAATAACACAAAATTAGGCGAGCCTAACATGACTTTAGCTAACATGCAACGTACTTTTTCCCCTCCAGAAAGGACACTCGATTTTTTCTGAACCTCTTCACCACTAAAAAGCATTCTGCCTAAGAAACTTCTAATAAACTGCTCATCCTTATTTTGCGCAAATTGTCTGAGCCAATTGATTAGGTCGATATCATTTTCCGCTGAAAAATATTCCTGATTTTCATTGGGTAAATAGCCCACTGTAATCGTTTGTCCAAATTCAAAACTGCCTTTTTCAGCCGCTTGTTTTCCTGCAATGATTTGGAAAAATGAGGAAACAGCTATGGGGTTTTGACTGATGATAGCTATTTTTTCTCCTTGATTAACAGTAAAAGAAACGTTGGAAAATAAGATATTACCCTCAGAATCCTTGGCACTTAAATCTTTAACAGCTAATAATTGATCTCCAGGTTCTCTTTCCATCTGGAAGTGGATGAAAGGATATTTCCTGCTTGACGGTTTGATTTCCTCTAAATTTAATTTCTCCAGGGCCTTTTTCCTGGAGGTCGCTTGTTTCGATTTTGAGGCATTGGCACTGAATCGTTGGATAAATTCTAACATATCCTGACGCTTTTGCTCAATTTTCTTGTTCTTATTGGCAATTTGCTGAGCCATTAACTGGCTCGATTCATACCAGAAGGTATAATTTCCAGTGTAAATATTTATTTTTTGAAAATCTATATCGGCTATGTGCGTGCACACCATATCCAAAAAATAACGGTCATGGGAAACCACAATAACCGTATTTTTAAAATCGGCAAGGAAATCGGCTAACCAGGTAATGGTTTCGGCATCCAGGTCATTGGTAGGTTCATCCAAAAGTAAAATGTCTGGATTTCCGAAAAGGGATTGTGCCAACAAGGTTTTCACCTTTTCCGGACCACTTAGGTTTTTTACTAAACGATAGTGTAAATCTTCTTTTACACCAAGATTACTCAGTAGCGTGGCGGCATCACTTTCAGCGGTCCAACCACCCATTTCACCATATTTATTTTCCAGATCTGCCGCACGTAATCCGTCCGCCTCAGTAGCATCCGGATCCATATAAATGTTGTTTTTTTCAACTTGAATGGCATACATTTCCTTATGCCCCATCATAACCGTATCTAATACAGAATATTCCTCAAATTCAAAATGATTTTGTTTTAATACCGCCATCCGGTTTCCAGGCTCTATGGAAACAGAACCTCTATTAGGATTAATTTCACCAGATAATATTTTCAGGAAAGTGGATTTTCCAGCACCATTTGCACCAATGACACCATAACAATTTCCGCGGGTAAACTTGATATTTACTTCGTTAAATAGAAATCTTCTACCATATTGTAGAGAAACGTCATTTACTGTAACCATATAACATTATTATTGAAACGCGAAGGTAAAAAAAGTCGGGCATATAATGGAAATTAACTCCTTGCTTGCTAACTTACACGTAAATAAATGCTGTAAAATGAAAAAATATATACCCCTCATCGGACTTTTTATATTGTCAACCATGTTATTTCCCTCTTTATATGCCCAAAAGGATGTCGCGGTTAAAGTGGTTGTCGCAGGTACTTCTCATGGACATTCTGGTTGGATTTTAAATAAACTGGACAGACCTGAAATGCAGGTTATAGGTATTTATGAACCAGACCAGGATCTTGCTGAAAAGCAATCGTTAAGGTACAAAATACCTAAAGAATTATTTTTCAATGATTTAAAAATGGCATTGGATAAATTAAAACCAGAAGCAGTGTTGGCATTCGGCGCTATAAAAGAACATTTGGAGGTAGTGGAAGTTGCCGCTCCTCTCGGTATTCACATCATGGTGGAAAAACCGCTGGCAGCAAATTTGGAGGATGCCTTAAAAATGCAGCAGTTGGCAAATAAATATAAGGTTATGCTGTTGACAAATTATGAGACCTCCTGGTACCCATCTACCGCTGAAAGTTTCAGATTAGTTAGGGATAGTAATTTTGTTGGTCAAATAAGAAAAGTGGTTTTTCATCACGGTCATCAGGGGCCAAAAGAAATTGGCGTAGGGGACGAATTTTTTAAATGGTTGACTGATCCCGTTTTAAATGGTGGTGGTGCGCTCATGGATTTTGGTTGTTACGGCGCTAATCTGGCGACTTATCTTTTGAAGGGTCAGGAACCTGTGTCGGTCACCGCAGTGACGAATCAATTTAAGTCACATATTTATCCAAAAGTAGATGACGATGCTACCATTATTTTAAATTATCCCTCCCTTCAAGTGATTATTCAAGCGTCCTGGAATTGGACATACAATAGGAAAGATATGGAGATTTATGGCGACAGTGCCGCTATTACTGCTCTGAATGCCAATAAGATGCGCTTCAGAAATAGCAAAAATGGAGCGGAATACGAAAAAACGGTGATGGATAAAGATATAGCTGTTTATACCAATCCTTTTTCTTACCTGCATGCGGTGTTGAGAGGAAAGGAGAAGCCAGAACCTTTTGGACTTTATACCCTGGAAAATAATGTGATGGTAAATAGGATCTTGGAGGCAGCAAAAATGTCAGCTGCAACAGGAAAAACGGTGAAACTGAAATAGAATGGTGAAATATTCAACATTTAAGGTCCTAAAAATAGATTTATGTAACAAAGGTTACTTAAATTTTTAAAAAAAAGGTATATTGGTACTGCATGTGATTTATTAACCTAAAAACACTTAAAATATTCATTATGGTAAATGACAAACGACTTTTTTATGGTAGTTGCCTTGCATTGATAACTACAGCTCTTTCTTTTAGTATAAGAGCAGGTATTTTGCCCCAGTTAGGAGAGCAATTAAGTCTTACACCTGTTCAACTCGGATTTATTAACTCCATGTGGTTTTTAGGCTTTCCGCTATCCATGGTAGTTGGCGGTCTTGTTTATTACACTATCGGACCAAAAAAAATCATGCAATTTGCCTTTTTCGCCCATGCGGTAGGTATTCTTCTGACCATTTATTCAGGAAGTTATATGGGCTTGCTTATTTCAACTTTCCTCATAGGATTAGGCAACGGCTGTACGGAAGCCGCTTGTAATCCAATGATTTCTGATACTTATGAAGGCGTGAAAATGAGCAAAATGATGAATCGTTTTCACATGTGGTTCCCTGGTGGTATCGTTATAGGAAGTCTTGTTTCTAAATTTATGACAGATGCTGGTTTCGGATGGGAATCACAGATTTGGGTGATTATGATACCAACCGTAGTTTATGCTTACTTGTTTTTTGGTCAGGAATTCCCAAAACCAAAGGTTGCTTTATCCGCTTCAATCAGCGAAAATCTGAAGGCAATGGTGTCTCCGCTTTTCATATTTATATTTGCTTGTATGGCCCTTACGGCCATTACCGAGTTTGGACCTCAACAATGGACAGGGATTATTTTGTCAAAAAGTGGTGCCCAACCTATGTTAATCCTTGCTTTAGTTACAGGTTTAATGGCCGTTGCCCGTTATTTTGGAGGTGAAGTGGTTCATAAGTTAGATCAAACTGGTGTTTTACTCGGTTCTGCTGTATTGGCTACCATAGGTATTTATTTATTTAGTACGCAGACAGGTACCATGGCTTACGCTGCGGCTATCATTTATGCTTTAGGAATTGCTTATTTCTGGCCAAATATGATTGGATTTGTGGCTGCAAAAATTCCTAAAAGCGGTGCCTTAGGTATGTCTATCGTAGGTGCAGTAGGCATGTTTTCTTCCTCTATTTTTCAACCGATTATTGGTAATTGGATTAATAGTGATAGGGTGGAGCAAGCAGCATTGGGTCTTACAGGTGATGATTTGGAATTGGCAGCGGGTCAAGCTACGCTTAGTACGATGATCATTTTTCCTGCGATTTTAATCATAGCCTTTACTTTACTATACTTCTGGGTAAAAAATATGAAGTCTTCTGAAGCAGCTTAATTTATGTTTTAATATAAAAAAGGGATCTTTCTACATAAATTGAAAGATCCCTTTTTTTGTTTTGGCTGAATCGGATATTTATGAATTCAATCAAAGAAAGGTATTAGTTCAATACAGGTCTATGAATAGTAACTTTAAATTGTTCCCCATCCGCATCATTTAGAAATTCAATGTTAGGGTAGGTTTGTAAGGCACGTAAAATTCCGCTTCCTGCACCTCTGTAGGCTAATAGATCGGGAGCAAGGGATGCAATAATATGATTTCTAGAACGTCGTACTCCTTTTTTAATTTGCTCTTCAGTCAAACTATTCGGTAATTTACCAGGACTTGTAAGTTCAATGCGATTTTCAAAGACAAATAATTTAATTGAATCGTGAATGAAATAATTTCTGTGAATGAGCGCATTTACCAATAATTCGGTGATAACAATTTCAGGTATTTCTGACTTACCTAGACTGTTGAATGATTGGCCAGCCTGAACTTTTTGTAATTTGGATAAAATAAAATCATAGCC
>JANQZX010000055.1 GCA_030728245.1 Saprospiraceae bacterium
TATCATAAACAACATTATGGAAGAAGCATATAAAATAGCGATGCGAGAACATCTTGCACAAATTGAAGAAGAAATGAACGAGATTGAGGCCTTAGCAGCTGCCAATAATCTAAGTGCTCTAGCTTATCGGGCAGCGGAAAGAAATCTGCAATTACTTATAGAGGCATGTATTGGTATTGCTAAACAAGTTTTAAAGGCTAATGATTTTCAAGTGCCTATTGATGCACGGGAGGTTTTTTCCAAATTAAAAATAAGGGGATTAGATCCTGGACATGCAGATTGGAACCGCATTATTGGTATGCGAAATGCCCTGGTTCATGATTATTTGAATATCCAGCCTGAACGAATCAAAGAAGTAATCAGAAACAAACAGTTCAAAGTCTTATTTGAATTTGCTAAGTATCATTTACAGTAATCAATAACCTTCTGAATCACGGATTAAAGGATTTCGAGGATTAAGATGGGGCTTTATAATGAATAAGTAAGGTTATTTGTAGAGAAGCGATGCTTCGTGTCTTTTTACCGACGACTACATTTCCAGGGTTTGATATTAATGACGTATCTTTAGGTCAAATTATTAATTGATTTTTTCTCCTGAGTTTATTTTAATTCTTTATTATGCGCTTAACGGACACAGAAATTAAAGCAATTGAAGATTCAGCAAAGGTTTTTTTTTCACCCGGTGCTATGGTTCGATTATTTGGTTCGCGATTAGATGACCATCGCCGGGGTGGTGATATTGATTTGCTCATTGAAACGCCAGATGTTTTAGCTCCTGACGATTTGGTGGATAAGCGAAATAGGTTTTTGGCCAGGCTATATCGAATATTGGGAGAGCAGAAAATAGATGTGTTAATCGTACCAACGGAATTTCCTGATGAACGACCTATTGTTAATAAAGCAAGAGAAAAAGGTATAATTATTACAAAAATACCTGTGGAATGAACGATAATAAGTTAAAAACGGCTGTTTGGGAGGCTGATCGTCATCTTTCAGTTCTTGAAAGTGCCTTAGCCGATTGGCAAAATTTTACAGTAGTTGATTTAGCGGGACTTGAAAAAGACCCTAATCAACTAAGAATACTGGATCAGTTGCTTTTTCGTTTTTCTAAGTTGCAAGATGCGATAGGTCAAAGGCTGGTTCCTGCTACTTTATCGGCTTTATTTGAAATATACGAGGACTGGGGGATGATTGATCGCTTAAATCGTCTTGAAAAACTTGGGTATCTCGATGTTAATAATTGGTTTCGCTGGCGTGAAATTCGGAACCGTTTATCCCATGAATATCCTGACAACGAGGGGGTAAGATTTGCAGCCATTTTAGCAGCTATTACTGCGGGCGCTGAATTAGCAGAGGGCTATCAGCATTGGAGAGCGATGTTAATCAAAAAATGCTTATCTTTAATTAGTTAAAAAAAGATAACCTCCTGTTTTTTAAGACTAAAAAATTTTAAAGTTAAGATGTCAACGCTAACCGAAATAACTGATAATCCGATGGAATTATTATCGAAACATCTGTTTTGGGACACCCCTCTAACAAAAATTGAGGTTGAAAAGGACAAAAGTTTTATTATTCACAGAGTGTTGGAATACGGGCTCATCGATGATTGGCATTTAATTGCAGCGTGGTATGGGTTAACTGAAATTGGCAGGGTAGCTACTCAATTTAGAACATTAGATCCAAAAGCACTGGCATTTTTGGTAAATATAACCGGACTTCCTATAAATTGGGATTATTATAGCCCCCTAAAGAAGTTAAATGCAATAATGGGTAGAGGTAGTAAAAAGGATTTTATCGACCTATATTTTATTCTAAAAAATACCAAGATGGCTTTATTCCCCTGGTACTTAAGAGTCTTGCCTATTTTGATGATGCCGATGAGCAGGAAATGCCATTTATGTTCCATAATACTTCCTGGCAAACAATGAAAAATAATATCAAAAAAGCATTAGCTAATTATATATTACTTAGAGAATAACTGAACCACCTCATTCCTTTTATTTAATCAAAAACCTTGCAATACGGGAATATAATTCCCGTATTGAACGAAAAATCATGATTTTTCGATCATCTACTTCCAAAGTTCAATTTTTAGTGCAATAATTTAAAGTGGTTGTGATTAGGCGAAGAAGGCGGTTATGTCATCTATGATGGAAATCAGATGGAGAAAAGAAGTCATGGGAGGACTATCCTTCCATACACAGACTTAGCAAAGCTAACCTTATGAGTTTTCCATATTATTCCGTAAAGACAATGCATGCATCGTCTTTACGGAATGGATTTTCATACATCTTCCTTGAAAAGGACGTATATTGAAGAAAATAAAAAATATATGAACCTAAAAAATCTTCCACTGGGGATAAGTACTTTAAGTCTTTTACTGGAATCGAATAGCATCTATGTTGACAAGACAGAATATGCGTTCAATCTCATAAAATCGCCTGGTCGTTTTTTACTATCCCGTCCACGCCGTTTTGGGAAGAGTCTGTTTGTTGACACCTTAAAGGAGATTTTTGAGGGGAACCAAAAGTTATTTGAGGGTCTGTATATTTACGACAAATGGGACTGGACTAAGAAATATCCTGTCATCAAATTTGATTTTGCAGAGGGTATGCTGAAAAGCGGGAAAGATTTAGATGAAAAAATTCATGAAATCCTTTTGTTTAATGAGGAAAATCTTGGGATTTCTACCGTAAATAAAAGCATTAGTGGCAGATTTGCAGATTTAATAAAAGGTGCAAGAGAGAAATATGGCCAAAGGGTAGTGGTATTGTTTGATGATTACGAAAAACCTATATTTGACAATATTGGTAATTTATCAACGGCAAAAGAGTTGTTATTTGGATTGAATAATCTTTTTTCTGTTTTTAAAAGCCAGGATGCCAATCTACAATTCATATTTATGACAGGCGTGACCAAATTTTTAAAAGGGCGCAATTGTAGTGGTTTGAACCATCTTAATGATATTACAATTAGCCAAACCTATTCTTCTGTTTTTGGTTTTACAGAAAAGGAACTTCAACATTATTTCGGGGAATATTTTGCCGGCTGTGACCCAGAGGAATTAAAAGAATGGTATTATGGTTTTAACTGGGCAGGTTCCGAATCCGTTTACAATCCATACGATATTCTTTCATTTTCAAACAAAAGATTCATGTTTCAAAATTACTGGTTTAGGACGGGCGCTCTTACATACCACGTTGGACTATTAATCAAAGTTAAATATTTTGCACCCGATTTTGAGAATATTAAGGTTACACCTGAGATTTTAGATGCTTTTGATATTGACAATATTGATCCCATATCTCTTCTTTTTCAAAGTGGGTATCTGGCCATTGGAGATACGGCCATTGTTGACCAAGAGCAGGTATTTAAATTAAAATTCCCAAACAGGGAGTTAAAAAGAGCCTTTTTTGACCAATATCTTAAAGGATTAATAGGTTTTTAAACGTAAAGCTTGTTTTTCATCATTGTTTGGCACAATATAGCGTCTTTTAGAGAAAACTGGAAACGAGAAAGGCCTTGTTTATAACAAAACCGAACGTAATCTGGTGCAAGCCGATTATGTAGTAACTCACCCGTATGGTCAACACTGGTTGTCCTAAATTATGGTTACCAGATTTTGTAGCGGTTGCATGACCAATATTTTGGTTTTATTGGACAGTGTCGTCATGAAAAGCTTGGTTATCAGCATTGGAAAGCGATGTTGATCAAAAAATGCTTATCTTTAATTAGTTAAAATAGAGGTAACCTCCTGTTTATTAAGACTAAAAAATTTTAAAGTTAAGATGTCAACGCTAACCGAAATAACTGATAATCCGATGGAATTATTATCGAAACATCTGTTTTGGGACACCCCTCTAACAAAAATTGAGGTTGAAAAGGACAAAAGTTTTATTATTCACAGAGTGTTGGAATACGGGCTCATCGATGATTGGCATTTAATTGCAGCGTGGTATGGGTTAACTGAAATTGGCAGGGTAGCTACTCAATTTAGAACATTAGATCCAAAAGCACTGGCATTTTTGGTAAATATAACTGGACTTCCTATAAATAATTTCAGATGTTACACTACGAAACAGTTGATGAAGGCACACTGGGATTATTAAAACAACTGCAATCCTTGGATATATTGAGCGAAATGCGCTTAGTTGGTGGGACATCCTTAGCCCTTCAGATTGGACATAGAAAATCAATTGATATTGATTTATTTGGTATTTTAAACGTTGAGTTTGACATTTTGATAGATGAATTAAAGACCCTTGGTGAAGTCGTCCTTCTAAAGAATTCAAAAAATATTCATAGCCTCTTAATCAATGATATTAAAGTAGATATTGTCAATTATAATTATAAATGGTTGACAAATAAAATGACCATTGATAATATATATTTTGCCACTATTGAAGACATTGCTGCTATGAAGTTAAATGCAATAATGGGTAGAGGTAGTAAAAAGGATTTTATCGACCTATATTTTATTCTAAAAAATACCAAGATGGCTTTATTCCCCTGGTACTTAAGAGTCTTGCCTATTTTGATGATGCCGATGAGCAGGAAATGCCATTTATGTTCCATAATACTTCCTGGCAAACAATGAAAAATAATATCAAAAAAGCATTAGCTAATTATATATTACCTGGAGGATAACTTAGCTCCTGTCAATATATCGTGTGAATTGGTCTTCGTTTTAGATAGGTAGGTTTTTGTAGCAACGCGATGCTTCGCGTCTTTTTCCCCGACAGGTTCCAATGTAATATTTCATTTTGTAAAATAGCAAATACCATTAAAGGATATTTGTTTTAGTTATATCTTAAATAATTGATATTTTCATGTATTTTTGTAGATATAACTACAAAAAATGATTAATCTTCCTAAAAATATTATTAAAAGACCCCATTATTTAAGTAGGGTAGTGCCTTTTATAGAAAAAAGCATCATAAAGGTCTTTATTGGTCAGCGTCGTGTCGGAAAAAGTTATCTACTGTTTCAAATTATTCAACATATATTGGAGCAGGACCAACAAGCGAAAATCATTTACATCAATAAAGAGGATCTTGCTTTTTCAACAATAAAAACCGCTTTAGATTTAAATGAATATGTAAAAACGCATAAATCCGCTACAGAAAAGACTTACTTGTTTATTGACGAAATTCAAGATATAGTTGACTTTCATCTGGCATTGCGCTCCCTTTTATTAGACGAACAGATGGATATTTATTGTACTGGGAGCAATGCAAATATGTTGTCTTCAGACATAGCAGGATTTTTAAGCGGGAGATACATTGAAATAACGGTTTATAGTTTGTCCTACATCGAATTCCTGAATTTTCATAAACTTGAAAATACCAGCAAATCATTGGATATTTTTTTGAAGTTTGGTGGGTTACCTTACTTAAAGCATTTAGCTTTAGAGGATAACATCGTTTTTGAATATCTTAGGAACATATATAGCACCATTGTTTACAAGGATATTATTCAAAGATTTGCTATTCGGAATGTTCTTTTTTTGGAACAACTGGTGCAATTTTTGGCAAATAATATTGGGAGTATTTTTTCCATAAAAAGGATTAGTGATTTTCTTATATCACAAAACACGAAAATGCCGCCCAATCAGGTTCAAATATACATGCAACATTTAGTAAATGCATTTTTAATACATAGAGTTCCCAGGTTTGATATAATTGGTAAACGCTTATTCGAAGTGGGTGATAAATATTATTTTGAAAATTTAGGGATTCGACACGCTCTTTGGGGTTATCGAATTGAAGATAAAGGGAAAATTTTGGAAAATGCGGTCTATAATCAATTATTGTTTTTAGGCTACCAAGTGAAAGTTGGGGTTCTTGGCGTCCATGAAATCGATTTCGTTGCAGAAAAAGAGGGGGAAAAATGGTATTTGCAAGTTGCATTGTTTATCCATGATGAAAAAACCATGGAAAGAGAATTTGGAAACCTCAGTCGAATTAGTGATAATTATAGAAAAACGGTGATAACTTATGATGCCTACAGTGGTAACTCCTATCAGGGTATCGAACTTACGGATTTAAAATCCTTCTTAGCGGAAT
>JANQZX010000056.1:0-11352 GCA_030728245.1 Saprospiraceae bacterium
TTATTTAAAATATTATTTAAAATTTGTTTTTTAAAAATTCAAGTAAGTTCATTTCTTGATTTATTTTAATTTTACCACAAAATTAATAAAATGGAAATTAATCTTATTTCTGATACAGTGACCAAGCCTACACTGGAAATGTTGGAAATGATGTGGAACGCTAAGGTAGGAGATGATGTTTTTAGAGGAGATCCTACGGTAAATCTCCTTGAAGAAAAAGCCGCTGCTATGTTTGGCATGGATGCTGCCTTGTTTTGTCCTTCCGGCACCATGACCAATCAAATTGCTATAAAATTACATACCCGCCCTCTTGATGAAATGATTTGTGATGCAACTTCCCATGTATTTCAATATGAAGTAGCTGGCTATGCTTTTCACTCTGGTATTGGTGTTAATCTAATAGAAGGAAATTATGGTAAAATAACTGCTGATCAAGTTCAAGAGGCTATTAAAAGTCCCGCAGATTGGCTACCAAAATCAACCTTAGTAGTTTTAGAAAATACCACCAATAAAGGGGGGGGGAATTACTATACCTTAGATGAAATCATTCCTATAAAAAATGTTTGTAATATTACGGGGCTTAAATTACATCTCGATGGTGCCAGATTGTTTCATGCCTTAGTAGAAACAGATGATTCAACTAAAAATTATGGTGATGTTTTTGATAGTATCTCTATCTGTTTGTCAAAAGGATTAGGTGCTCCTGTTGGTTCTTTACTTATTGGTAGCAAACAGTTTATCAATGAGGGAAGAAGAATTAGAAAAGTGATGGGCGGAGGAATGAGACAGGCAGGATTCCTGGCCGCGGCGGGTGTTTATGCTTTGGATAATCATGTAAATCGTTTAAAATCAGACCATTTTAATGCTAAAGAAATAGCGGAATGTCTAATAAAACTAGATTATGTAAAGTCTGTAAAGCCTGTAAAAACTAATATTATTATATTTGACTTACAGGATTCGTGGACTGCGGACGTTTTTCTGGAAAAATTAGCTAAGAGTGGAGTTAAAGCTTCTGCTTTTGGACCTAAAACAATAAGATTTGTTACCCACCTGGATGTATCTAATGAAATGATCCAACAGGTTAAAAAAATTCTGGAAAGTATAAGCGCTGATTAAAGAGAATCTTTAATCAGCCTTTAATCTAAGTCCCTTTTTCTTTTATCTATTTCGTCGCGAATGGTTGCCGCTTTTTCGTAGTTCTCTTCTTCTAAAACTTGTAAAAGCATATTCTGAAGGGACTCCAGGGAATAAGTGCTCAGTGAACTTTGTTTGTTTTTACCTGGCGTTGCTTCCATCTCATCATCACTTTCTTCTTCAATATCAGTTTGTGTACTTTCGTCAAGTTCAACGCCAGCAGTGTCCAGGATAAATTCGTAAGTAAAAATAGGGCATTGAAATCTTACAGCAAGTGCGATAGCATCTGAAGTTCTTGAATCAAGTTCTATAATTTCACCTTCCCTTTCACAGATTAGCCTGGCATAGAAAATACCGTCTAATAAATTATTGATAATAATTTCCTTTATTTCAACTTTGAAAGCCTCCAGTGTTTGCTTAAATAAATCGTGAGTAAGAGGCCTGTTAGGTGTCATTTTTTCCATGGCAACAGCAATAGCCTGCGCCTCGAAACTCCCAATAACAATGGGAATTCGCCTTAATCCAACCATCTCACCTAATACAACTGCATAGTTATTTGATTGAGATACACTATGCGAAAGTGCGACGATTCGAAGTTCAATTTTTTTCATAAAATGCAAATTATATAAGCATCAAAGTTATTAATAATTACTATATCCCATGTCAGTTTTATTGCAATTTAGCTTCCTCCCATAGAATATTCATTTCGTCGAGAGATAGGCTGCTAAGCTTTTCTCCTGCTTTATTTTCAATGTACTCAAATCTTTTTGTGAACTTTATGTTTACTTTTTCCAGCGCATTTTCAGGATTAATGCCTTCAAAACGTGCATAATTTACTAATGAAAAGAGTAAATCCCCAAATTCTTCTTCTTTTCTTTCCATTGATTCGTTTTTCACCAACTCCTCTTTAAACTCTTCCATTTCTTCAACAACTTTTTCCCAGACTTGTTCTTTGTTCTCCCAGTCAAAACCTACCTGGCTCGTTTTTTCTTGTATTCTATATGCTTTCACTAAAGATGGGAGGGAAGTGGGCACGCCTGAAAGGACTGATTTTTTACCTTCTGTCAATTTAATCTGTTCCCAATTTTTCTTTACTTCTTCCGCTGAATTAACTTTTATATCACCATAAATATGAGGATGCCTTCTTATCAGTTTTTCACAAATGCTATCCAGGCAGTCGGCCACATCAAAAGCATTGGATTCTTCAGCTATTTTACTGTAAAATACTAAATGCAAAAAAACATCGCCAATTTCTTCCTGAATATCAGAAAGATTATTTTTTAGGATAGCGTCCGACAGCTCATAAGTTTCTTCCAACGTGAGCATACGTAAACTGTCAAAGGTTTGTTTTTTATCCCAGGGACATTTTTCCCGTAATTCGTCCATTATTATCAAGAGACGACTGAATGCCTCCATTTTTTGATTTAAATCATTGGCCATAGTAGTGTATTTAAAAGAAAAAGAACCTTATATTTGCAACGTTCTTAAAAAAAATATAAAAATGGAATTTTTAACAATACTAGGCATCATTTTCAGTTTCATGTTTGCCTCTATCCTTTTGTTGAACCTCAGGCATTGGTTTACGGGAGAACCTTTTAGAGGTACCTGTTCATCAAATAATCCTATGTTAAAAGACCAGTTAGGAGATTGCACACTTTGTGGTAAAAAAGCCGATGAGGCTTGTCAGATGCCTAAAGTTCAATAAGCACCTAGGGAAAGAAGAACCAGGGTGCAAGCCTGTTCGGTATCAATATTATTTTCATGAGCCAACCGTTCCAAAACTGGGTTTTCTGTTCCCGGATTGAATATAATTCTTTTGGGTTTCAATGCCATTATGTAATCATAATAGTCTATTTGTCGATCAGGATTTAAATATAGGGTAACAGTATGCAGGTCATCCATATTTAATGGATGACCTGTCTGTATGGATATATCTCCAACTTTATCTTCTTGCGCACCGATGGCAATGACTTCGTGTCCTGCGTCCCTCAATTTTAACACAGCTTCTCTGGAGACCCGTCCGGGTTTAGAAGATGCTCCAATTACAAGGGTTTTTTTCATCGCGTTTTTATTTTAAGAGCAATAAAGGTTCTTCAAGGATAGACTTTAATGTTTGTAAAAATTGAGCTCCCGATGCACCATCCACGACTCTATGATCACAACTTAAGGTTACTTTCATTGTATTTCCCACAACAATTTGACCATTTTTAACCACTGGTTTTTGAATAATACCACCTACAGCCAAGATACAGGCATCTGGTGGATTAATAATTGCAGTAAATTCTTCTATTCCAAACATCCCCAAATTAGAAATAGTAAAGGTATTTCCTTGCATTTCGTCAGGTTGAAGTTTTTTATCCTTAGCTTTACTAGCAAGCATCTTAACTTCTCCATTTATTTGAGAAAGCGTTTTTCTGTCAGCATGTTTTATCACAGGAACTAACAAACCATCTTCAACGGCAACAGCCACACCAATATGTACATCGTGGTTATATCGAATCCTGTCTCCTAACCAAGATGCATTAATTACGGCATGTTTTTTTAAAGCGGATGCGACAGATCGAACAACTAAATCGTTATATGAAATTCTTACATCGCTATTTTGATTCAACTGCTCTCTTACCTCCATTGCTCTCTCCATATCAATTTCAACAGAAAGATAAAAATGAGGCGCAGTAAACTTACTTTCACTCAACCTTCTGGCGATAGTTTTCCTCATTTGGCTAACCGTCTTATCTTCATAAGATGATTCAGTATTGTTGCTTTGTGAAGATACCACTTGAGTTTGTGCTGCTGCGGCTTTTGCCACTGTAGGTACATTGGCTTCTCCAGGTTTAACACCAATGACATCTTTTCTTACAATTCTTCCTCCTTCTCCTGAACCTTGAATTTGTCCAAGATTTATACCAGATTCCTTTGCCATACTTTTTGCTAAAGGTGAGGCTTTTATTCTTTGACCATCATTTGAATCGTTTGCTATTGGAGCAGGTATATTATCTTGTTTAATTGGTTCAGCAGCAGAAATAGCATTAGCCGAACCAGTTGAAGCTCCTGTAGCTCCTGTACCGTTCACAGCTGCCTGCCAATCTTCACCAGGTTGACCTATAACGGCAATGATGCCATCAATAGCTACAGTACCCTCAGGAACAGCAATATATAAGAGCGTTCCTTCAACAAATGCATCGAGTTCCATGGTAGCTTTGTCAGTTTCAACTTCCGCTAACGTTTCACCCGGCTCTACTTTATCGCCTACCTTTTTTAACCATCCAATGATATTACCTTCTTCCATGGTATCACTCATTCGGGGCATTCGGATAATTTCGGCCATAATAATTATCTTTTTCTTATGTTATGTAAATACAAATTTTGATTGAGCCACAAATATAAGACTTCGTAGTCAAAAAATTTGTTTTTTAATGACAATGCAAATATGTTAAAATTTGTTAACAATATGTTTTTTTTGTGTTCCTATCCAACCAAAAAGCGTTTAATGTATTTCTTTTAATAAAATCGTAATTAACATGCAAAATAAATTTGTTCAATTAATCCTTGCTTCAGTTTTGGGTGCTGCAATAACAATAACTGCTTCTGCCCTTTTTAGAAAAGGGGAACCTTTTAATTATGCAAATCCTTCAACACCTGCCTATCTTACCAATCAAAAGGGCGCTTTCTCTGGAATTCCTACTGAAGGTTTTACAATGGCTGCCGAAAAAGTTTTACCCGCTGTTGTTCACATAAGGTCCATCGGTAAAACAAAAAGTAATGCTGGTGGCATGTTTGACATGGAAGAGATTCCTGAAACGTTCCGTCGATTTTTTGGTAATCCTGAACCGAGACAACAACCTAAACAAGAAGGAACTGGCTCAGGTGTTATTATTAGTTCCGATGGGTATATTGTAACTAACAATCATGTGGTAGCCGATGCGGATAAAATCGAAATCACGCTGCATGATAAGAGACTATTAACGGCAAAGGTTATTGGTTTAGATCCTAATACAGATGTTGCATTAATAAAAATTGATGCTGAAAATCTACCTACTCTGTCATTTGCTAATTCAGATGAATTAAAGGTGGGTGAATGGGTCGTTGCAGTTGGTAATCCATTTAACTTGGAATCTACCGTTACCGCCGGCATCATTAGTGCTATTGGTAGAAGTATAAATATTTTAGAAGGAAAAGCCCCTATTGAATCTTTTATTCAAACCGATGCGGTGGTAAATCCAGGTAATTCTGGTGGTGCTTTAGTTAACACTCAGGGTGACCTTATAGGCATTAATACAGCAATTGCATCTCCTACTGGCGTATTTGCAGGATATTCATTTGCTGTGCCAAGTAATATTGTTGCTAAAATAGTGACCGATCTAAGGGAACACGGTACAGTACAAAGGGGCTATTTAGGCGCTATTATCAGAGGTATTGATGGTAGGTATGCGCAGGAAATGAAGCTGCCAGTCAACGAAGGGGTTTATATAGATAGTGTTATTGCTGATGGCGCTGCCGAAAAAGCTGGTTTAAAGCAAGGTGATATTATTAAAGAAATGGACGGTATAAACATCGCAACTTCGTCAAAGTTATTGGAATTGGTCGGTCGGAAGCGTCCAGGTGATCAAATGGTTGTAACGGTACTTAGAGATGGTGCAGATAAAAAAGTGACTGTAACACTAAGGAATTCATCAGGAAATACCAGCATTGTGTCAAAACAAGAGCCTTCAGCTATCCTGGATAAATTAGGGGCAACATTCTCTGACTTGACAAAAGCTGAAAGGGATAAACTAAAAGTAGAAGGTGTCAAGGTAGAACAATTAAGTGCCGGACTTCTTAGAAGATATACTGATATCGAAGAAGGGTTTATTATTACCCGTATTGATAGACAAGATGTCAAAAGTGTGGCTGAACTCAAAAAAGCTATTGAGAATAAAGATGGCGGTCTTCTTATCGAGGGGCGCTATCCTGATAGCCCAAGAAAGTATTACTATGGTCTTGGACTAGAAGAGTAATGTTTTGTTGATAAATTTATTAACCCGGAACTATTCATAGTCTTAGTTCCGGGTTTCTTTTTTAAGTAGAGAACTATAATTACCTTGCGGCAAAATTATTATTATGCAACGCGAATTTAAGTCAGGCGCTCTTATTTTTATTTTCATTACCATCCTACTTGATGTCATCGGCCTAGGTATTATTATTCCCGTTTTTCCCGCTCTAATCATGGAACTTACGGGAGAAGGATTAAGTGCGGCTTCTAAATATGGCGGCCTTTTAATGTTTTCCTACGCCATAATGCAGTTTCTCTTCGCTCCTGTTATGGGTATGTTAAGTGATAAATTTGGTAGAAGACCTGTTTTACTTGCCGCATTGACAGGCTTTGGTCTCGATTATTTATTACAGGGATTCGCTCCCACTTTAGGATGGCTTTTTATTGGCAGAATTTTAGCGGGTATTACTGGCGCAAGTTTTACTACCGCAACAGCTTATATTGCTGATATTAGTCCAGCCGAAAAAAGAGCCCAAAATTTTGGTATGATTGGCGCAGCTTTTGGTTTAGGATTTATTATCGGCCCTGTTTTAGGCGGTGTATTAGGTCAATTTGGTCCTAGAGTGCCTTTCTTTGCCGCTGCTTTTTTAACTCTTCTCAATGTAATTTATGGCTATTTTATACTTCCCGAATCATTGAAGCCTGAAAACAGATCCAATATTCAATGGAAAAAAGCTAATCCTTTAGGAGCGCTTCTAAATATAAAAGACCACCCTTTGGTGCTAAAATTAGCCAGTGTTTTACTTTTAATTTATTTGGCTGGTTATGCCACTCAGGGTACCTGGACTTATTTTACTATCGAAAAATTTAAATGGTCTTCCGCAGAAGTTGGATATTCTCTTGGATTCGTTGGTGTTACCATTGCTTTAGTTCAGGGCGGTTTAACAAGAATAGCTATTCCTAAGTTGGGCCAGGTGAAATCTGTATTTATTGGACTTATCTTTAATGCTTTAGGCCTGTTAGCTTTTTCATTAGCTTCTAAAGGTTGGATGATGTATGCTATAATGATTCCTTTTGCTTTAGGTGGGCTTGCAGGTCCGGCTCTTCAAGGTATTATTTCTAATCAGGTCGGTCCAAATGAACAAGGTACATTGCAAGGTTCACTTACAAGTCTCATTAGCCTTACTTCTATTATAGGTCCATTATTAATGACTAATCTTTTTAGTTACTTTACTTCAGCTAATGCTCCGATATATTTTCCAGGTGCACCCTTTCTCGCAGGAGCATTTCTTGCCCTGGCTGGTCTGCTACTTAGTGTTAAACCACTATTACGTATGGATAAAATACCCAAACATTAAAAAACCCTTGCTGAAGTCAGCAAGGGCCTCTAACCCAAACAAATAAACACAAAAACTTAATCAATATAATGCTTTTTTCAAATTGTTCTACTAAAAATATTAAAAAAGACAAAATATTTATTGGTTTTATTTGTTTTTTATAATATTTAAATTAATTCTAAAATAAATATTTTTAACATGGCTAAAAGTATTAACAAAATAGATTTTTATAAACACCTCAGAATATATCTTACTTGGTGTGTTTTGTTTTTCGTTATTAATAAGGTGACATCGCCTAATGTGAATTGGTTTATTTATCCTGTTTTAGGGTGGGGAATATCCGTTTTTATTCAAGCTATTATGGTGTTTTTTCCTGTCGGAGACGAGAAAGTAAAAGCATCATCTCATTTGCCTTCAGGTAAGGAGAAAAAGGAAGATTTCTTAGATTTAAAACCATTGCAACAGAAAAACTGGAAGGAGGAAGATATTGTATGATCCTACTGTTTCATTGGTTTTATATATATTTGACATATTTTTATTGTTTTTTTTAAAATAGTTTGTTTTGGCAGATACTTTGGTGATTATTCCTACTTATAACGAGAAGGAAAATATAACGGCAATTATAAATGCCGTATTAGATTTAGGGGATGATTTTAATGTGTTGGTGGTGGATGATGGTTCTCCAGATGGTACAGCTGACTTGGTGGATTCAATGATTTTGTCTTTTCCTGAACGTATTTTTATTCTTAAAAGAAAAGGAAAGGCAGGTTTGGGAACTGCCTATATAGCTGGGTTCCATTGGGCCTTAGATAAACAGTACTCTTTTATTTGCGAAATGGATGCCGATTTTTCTCATCCTCCAGCCGCTTTAGTGCAATTAAGAAATGCATGCTTCTTACAGGGTGCTGAAGTCGCTGTAGGTTCAAGATATACAAAAGGGGGAAATGTTAAAAATTGGCCTCTTGATAGAATTTTTATATCTTATGGTGCATCTCTTTATGTCCGTTTGTTAACAGGAATGCCAGTTAAAGATCCTACTGCGGGATTCGTTTGTTATCACCGAAGTGTTTTATCTTCTCTCGATTTAGGTAAAATTAAATTTGTGGGCTATGCTTTTCAAATAGAAATGAAATTCGCTTCCTTTCAATCTGGATTTATTATCAAAGAAGTACCTATTACTTTCATTGATAGAACACTGGGATCATCAAAAATGTCAGGTGGAATCATAAAAGAGGCTGTATTTGGTGTCTTACAAATGCGTTGGAATAGTTTCTTTCATTCCTACAAAAAGAATTAATTTTTTATACCTTCAAATGAAATGCCCAACGTAAAATTTTTAGAAGAATTTGAACTAATTATTGCTCTGCCAGAGAAAGTTAGTCTGTCTAAATTAAATGCTTTAAACGATTTATTATTCGCTGTAATTGATGATATAATTAAAAAAGATACCATTTTTTTTAACTCCCTTTTTTCTAAAATTATTTTTTTAAAACAAAAACTTTCGCTTTCTACGGAAATATCCTATTCTCTAAATCATTTTAGAATCAGTTTTCAACATATCCATAAAAGGGAAGATGTATCTGATAAAGAATTAGGTAGATTAATTGAGCTGGGACAAAATCTATTGGTTTTTCTATTTAATTCTTTCTATAAAATTGATTTACCATCTAGTATTCCTTCCTCAGAGAAGTTTGATTGGATAAAACCTCAGAATAAAAATCCTACTTCTAAGGCTCTTCCTTTTTTAAAAGGACTAATTTATAAAATCGATGTAGAAAAACATTTGATTTATTTTAAAGCAGATTGGGAGGGTGATGACGAAATTTTAGTGCGTTTTAATGTCCTTAATTTAAATGAGGTCTACACAAATACAATTATTCACCTCCATGAAATAGATAAACTGCCTGTTTCATGTATGCTGGTACACGTTAAAATAGATGAGAATGGCTTTTTTCTTCCGGTACATTTTGTTCTGGAACCAGATTATCTTTTTGATGTTACGGCCATCGCTAACTGTTTTGAATCAAAGGGTGAAAATCCAGACGCTTATTTGTTAAAGAAATTTTCTCCTAAGTCAACATCTACTCACCTGCTTATAGGTGAAATTGCTAATTTCTTTTTAGATGAGCTAATTTCTAATCCAGCCCTCACGTTTGACTTTTTATTCCCCTTGGTTTTTAAAAAAAATCCACTGAGCTATGCTCTCATAACTGATGAAGATTTGCTGATAATAAGAGATTCGTCAAAAAATATCTTTGTCAATTTACTTAAAACAATAACCAAAGATTTTCCAACGCAACACATTTTACCTAAACATTGCTATCTGGAGCCTTCCTTTTTATCAGAAATATATGGAATCCAGGGGCGCTTGGATTTACTTTTTGAAGGGGCTGATAGAACAGTGATTGTAGAGTTGAAAAGTGGAAAAACTTTTCAGACAAATGACTATGGTATCAACATACCACATTTTTATCAATTCCTGTTATACGATTTAATTATCCGGTCGCCGTTAGCCAAAAAAAGAGTTGCGGGTTTTGTATTGTACGCGGGGGATTCGCTTAGCCTAAGATTCGCACCGTCCAATTTGCTGCAACAGCAAAAGGCTATGGTCATGAGAAATAATTTATTATTTATAGAGCTAAGTTTAATAAATCTTGGGTTTCATGAAGGTTTATTGTCAGCTGGTGAAGCTATTTTTCATCGTTTATTTGATCAAGTTGCAGAGGCGAAAGGATTTTATAAAACAGACTTAAATCTTTTTATAGCAACACTTAATGAAGCATCACCCATTGAAAAAAAATATTTTTATTCGTTTATAAGTTTTATTGCAAGGGAACAAAAATTAGCTAAATCCGGTGCTGGTAATTACCAGAATGGTTCAAAAGGACAAGCCTCCTTATGGTTGGAATCGGTGAAGGATAAGAAAGAAAACTTTGATATCTTAAATCACCTGGCCCTACATGCTTATCAGGATAATCAAATCACCTTTTTAAAGACAGATAAGACAGCCAATAGAGCAAATTTTAGGGTAGGGGACACCCTGATACTATATCCTAGTCTGGATAAAGAACAATTCACCTCCGATTTTCAGCTATTTAAGGTTTATTTATTAGCCATTGAAAAAAATGAAATTATCGTTTCACTGGTGTTCCCCCAACATGATGATTCTTTTTTTAGGCAATTTAGTTACTGGAATCTTGAACCTGATTTTTTTGATTCCTTTTATAATTTTAATCAATCATTGTTTCGGTTCCTTACGTCTGATAAAATAAAGAGGAATTTATACTTAGGATTAATTCCACCAAGTGTTTCTGAAGGGGAAGTAAAAGATATTCCGGAGAATAATTTTTGTAAAATGACCAATGAACAACGGTCATTACTTCATGCTATCATTCATTCTAAAGACTATTTTCTACTTTGGGGGCCACCTGGTACGGGAAAAACAAGTATAATGATTAGAAATTTGGTGGCTCATTACTACTATGCCACCGATGAAAATATTATGTTGCTTGCATTTACGAATAGAGCCGTAGATGAAATTTGTGAGGCTGTAGAATCCATAGGAGGAGATATAAAAGAAAGTTATTTGCGCATTGGACAAACTCAATCCTCAGCAACTAAGTTTCGATCCAATATTCTTAAAAATAAATGTGAAAAAATAAATTCGAGGAAGGAATTATTGAAGTTAATCGGTGATGCCAGAATTTTTATTTCAACGTTGACTTCGCTACAGAAAAATATGGATATTCTTAAGCTTAAGAAGTTCCATAGGATCATGGTTGATGAGGCATCACAATTACCGGACCCCGCAATGGCTGGTATTTTAGTTGATTTTCCTCATTTCCTGTTAATAGGTGATCATAAACAGTTGCCTGCTGTTGTTTTACAATCACAGGATCAAAGTGAGGT
>JANQZX010000056.1:11452-18102 GCA_030728245.1 Saprospiraceae bacterium
TGCTTAGATGAATTTATAGCAAAAGGAGTAGGTTTTAATGCTGGAACACCAGTTCTTCTCCACTCAGACCAACCTTGTAATCCATCAGGATAAAAGGTAAACCATCGTTGTAAACGTATTTTCTCTAAGTTACCTGCATTATCTCCGGCTTTTAAAGCAACTAAATCATTTGCATTATAGGTATCATAAGATGTCTGAGAAAATACCTTCCAGTATTCCATAGATAACTTTATACCGTCTTTGTATAATTGTTCTGCATTTTCAGTAGTCCAGCCCAATGATGCTGCTTCTGCACGTGCTATTGAAACTTGTGCAGAAGTTAATATGGCATGAGGTGTATTGGCTGCTCTAAAAGATGGAGCTAAGACAAATGACCAGGTAGGATTGGCGTTTGTAAACTGAATGGCTTGTTCTCTTGGAAGTCCGTAAGGAATGCCAGTAATTTTACCCGTCTTGTCAGCTGTTGCAAAAGAATTCACTCTTGGGTCAGTTCTTTCATTTAACATATTAACCATTATTTCGCTAATTGCTTGATCTTGACGAGTTAGGTAAGCTGCATACCATGGATTGTTAAAGTTTCCACCAGGATAATTTAACATAGCATTATCAGCATTTGCAGTAATAACTCCACCATCAGCAGCTAAAGCAGCTTTTGCCTGGGTTGCACCCGTTGCCGCATCCGCTTTGGAAATACGTAAAGCCAAAACTAACCTTAGAGAATTGGCAAATTTCTTCCAACGTGTAATATTTCCACTGAAAAGGATATCACCTTTAGCAGCGATACCACCGTCAAATTGTTTTACAGCTTCGTCTAACTCCTTGAATATACCATTATATATGGTCTGTTGTGCATCATAAACAGGTTTTACTTCACCAGTAAGTGCCTGAGTGTAAGGAATATCACCAAAATAATCTGTTAATCTTGCAAAGTAATAAGCTTTCAAAATGCGGGAAATCGCTATTTGATTGGCGTTAGAACCCTGAACCAGTGCGGCTGTTTTTAAATCAGCATCCGTATTGTTTATGATTACATTTTGAAGATCATAAAGAACGCCTGAATAGGTACCAAATCCACCTTCAACCCTTGAATATAATGATCCATCCGTATATTGTGATTGAGCAAAATATTGACAATAAAGACCTTCTGTTATAAAGGTAGCACCCATTCCTGTAATAGCATTGGTTATTAAAGCGGCAGTTACCGGCTTGTTCGTTCTGTTTGGATCTACATTTGTATCCCCAAAGTCTGTAAAACTATCACAAGCTGGAAAAAATCCAATGGATGCCAAAAGCATCAAAAGGAAAAATTTAGAATTATTATTTCGTTTCATATTTCGTTTTATTAGAATTGTAATTTAAGGTTAAATCCAATACTTCTTGTGCCAGGGAATTGTCCGTTTTCACCAAAAGTACCTGCAAGTTCGCTTGGGTCAAAATCGCGATTTTGTGCATAAATCAACAAAGGGTTTCTTGCTACTAATGAAATAGTTGCTCCCTGAACGAATTTAGCAAAAGAAGTATTCGCCACAGGAATACTGTAACCAAAACTTACTTCTCTTAATTTTACAAAAGACAAATCAAATAAATGATCTTCAGCGATACCTCTATTTACAAACTGGTGGAAATAATTGAAGCCATCAGCATACATAGAAACTGGTTCTCCTGCCGCATTTACACCTTCTACTTTAACACCACCACCAGCACTTACATCGTCACGAACGTTATTACCTTTATCATTTAATGCACCTGTTGCTGCGAATAATCCAGAGAATTTACCCCATGCGTCAGATAATGAGTAATATTTACCACCAAAAGAATAGTCAATATTAAAACTGAATGAGAAATTTTTGTAAGTCAACTGACTTATAAATCCTCCTGTTACATCAGGTAAAACACTACCTAAATATTGGTTTGGTACTGATGTATATAAACCATTTTTGTCTAAAATGGCTCTTCCCTGTTCATCGCGTTTAATGGCTCCTCCGCGTAATTGTCCCCATTTTTCACCAACTACATTCACTTGACGTACGCCAAATCCTGTAAAAGTGCTGTTTACACCAACTAATTGTTCGGTAATTCCTGCTGTTAACTCTTTTACCTCATTATCGATACTGGCAAAGTTTAAAGTTATATCCCAGTTTAAATCTCTTGTCTTGATAGGATTTAAATCTACAGCAAGCTCAACGCCCCAACGGTCAATTCTACCCGCATTAATCAATTTGCTGGCAAATCCACTCGCAGAGGTAATAGGAATACTTAGTATTTCGTTAATTTTCTTTTCTTTGAAATAAGTAGCACTTAAGCCAACTCTATTATTAAAGAACTTTAAATCTGTACCAATCTCTAAGGCTGATGATAATGATGGTTTAATACCCGCATCAATTAATCCGTCTGGCGTAGCCATAAGGAAGTTACCAGCCGTCCATTGATTAGCATTTAATCCGTAAAATAA
Source organism: Saprospiraceae bacterium (assembly GCA_030728245.1). Lineage (GTDB taxonomy): Bacteria > Bacteroidota > Bacteroidia > Chitinophagales > Saprospiraceae > BJGN01. The sequence continues at coordinate 13,905 of JANQZX010000056.1, forward strand.
ATCTAATTGATAGGCTCCCAAATCAGATCCTACCTGAGCGACAGATGCTCTAACTTTACCAAAGCTTAAAAAAGGAAGGACATCAGCTGTTAATTCGCTGAATACAAAACTCGTTCCTAAACTTGGATAAAAATAGCTGTTCGCGTCAGTAGGTAAAGCTGAACTCCAATCGTTTCTTGCCGACCAATCAAGGTATAACAAACTCTTATAACCAAAAGAACCTCTGGCATATACAGAATTTACCTGCTTTAAAGATCTACCTTCTGATGGTACTTGGGCTACTTTTGAATTACCTACGGTAAATAAATCAGGTACGTTTAATCCCTGAGAAGTCGAACCTGAAATTGATTTCGATTTGTCAGTTCTCATGTTTACCCCAGCATTGGCTTCAACACTTATATCTCCAAATTTGTCAGCATAAGTTGCTATGGCTTCATAGTTATCTTCCTTAAAATAAGTTAATTGTGTTGAGTAAGAATTGAAATAACCTGTTTGTAAACCGGATAATTGTAATATGTTATTTACCTTGTTCTCAAAATCTGTTTGGTATTCATTTCTACGAATAAATCCAGTAACTTTAAGTTTGTCACTTAATTTAACGGTCATATTTACATCGCCAAAAAATCTACGAGTATTGGTTACAATATTTCTATTATTGAAGTAATCATAAGGGTTATACCAGTAATTTGCGGCATAGAAATTTCTTGGACTGGTATTATATTTTGGAACGTTATAATGGTTCCAGCTAGCTAAATATCCCTCGGGTGAAGTCATTCCCTGAAGTTCTTTCATTTTGGCGAAATCTAAATCACGATGAAACCATGAATTAAATGAGCCTGTAGAATTGTTTGCATATCCATCGGAAAATTCACCGGTTATTCTATTGGTAACGTAGTTGATATTTGCTCCAATTGAGATGTACTTACCTAAATCCACATTGGTGTTTGTAGCCACTGTATATTTATCTGAACCTGAGTTTGGTAACATACCTTTTGCACCTTGATTTGTCAAGGAAACACGTAAATTATAGTTGTCGCCACCTGTTTTGAAGTTTACGTTATTTAACGTTGTAATACCAGTACTATAAAAGTCGCGGATATTGTTAGGTTGAGCTTCCAACTTCGCTGTTTGCATATAATAAGGATTCTTATCATTTTTGTACCATGAATACCATGGAATGTACTCCTGACCTGTCATTTTGGGGCCCCAACTAGAGTCATCTTCATAATCGTGATAAAATTTGCCGTCCAGTGCTTTCCAATCAGCTGGCATACCAGCGTTCCATGTAAATTTGATTAATTCTGACTCACCACCACCAGCGTGGGTGTTTTGATATTCAGGTAGGATATATACTTTATCAAAGAAAGTACTTTGGTTAACTTCTACACCAATACCTTTACCTTTATTACCTTTTTTAGTCGTTACCACGATAACACCAGCATCTCCACGTTGACCGTAAATAGCTGTTGCGTTAGGTCCCTTTAAAACAGTAACACTCTCCACATCATCCATGTTGAAGTCAAAAGAGTTTGTAACAGGCGTTCCGTCAACAACATACAATGGTCCTTTGTCAGACAAAGATCCGGCACCACGAATACGGATTGAAGCACCTGAATTTAACTTCATGGATGATTGGCTACGAACCTGTACACCGGCAATTTTACCTGCTAAAGCATTATTAATGTTCGTTTGGCGAATAATCGTCAATTGCTCATTATTAATTTGCTGTGCTGCATAAGTTAAAGATTTCTCAGAACGCTTGATTCCTAATGCAGTAACTACTGCTTCCTCAAGTAAAATTCCTTCCTCTAAGGTAGCGTCAACCGTGTTTGAAGTACCTATGGTTACTTCAACTGTATTGAAACCAGTATAGCTGAATACCAATACGTTAGATCCCGTAGGAACACTGATAGAATAGGTTCCATCTATGTTGGAAACCGTGCCTCCAGTAGAACCTTTAACGAGAACACTCGCGCCGATAAGAGCCTCACCCTTAGCGTCTGTTACTTTTCCGCTTATGGAACGCTGAGCCTGTGCCAGGCTAAACACTCCAAGAAAAAGCAATAATGTAAGTAAATGTTTTTTCATAAGAGAATAATGTGTTGATAAATAAAATATTTTAAATATGAAATGCAAAATACTTTATAAATCTTAATTATTATTCTAAATGAATTAAAAAATATCAAAACTATTTATTTAATAGTATTACTATTAATTTAAAATTAAGGTATGTTTAGCCATTTGTGTACCTGAACACTCATTTTCCATTGTGGATTTTTTAAACAATAAGCCAATGTTTCCTGCTCTGTTGTTTTTGCATTTTCTCCATCCATAGGTTGTAAATAAAAATGGTCGAAGGTGAGTTGTTCAAATTTTTCTGGGGCTGCATCTATCTGTGGGTAAACAAGTTTGAGTTCATTGCCCTTTGTTACCACCAGCTTCGCCGTCGATTTAGGGCTTACGCAAACCCAATCTATGCCATCCACAATAGGTTTTGTGCCATTCGTTTCAACCGCTATCTCAAAACCGTACTTTTTTACAGCCTGGGTAAACGCGACATCCATTTGTAAAAGGGGTTCACCACCTGTACAAACCACATAAGGGGATCCTTTTGAAAGGTCGGGCCAGCAGGAAGCAATTTTCATGGCTAAATGTTCTGCATCAGGATAGGTTCCTCCATTTAACCCGTCAGTGCCTCTGAAATCAGTATCACAAAAGGTACAAATGGCTTGTGCCCTGTCTTCTTCACGACCACTCCATAAGTTACATCCTGTAAATCGGCAAAATACAGCTGGTCTGCCTGCCATAGCACCTTCACCTTGTAGTGTATAAAATATTTCTTTGATTTGGTATCCCACTTTACTTTATTTTTGCACAATAAAAGAATAATTTTTAATTCTTTGGATATAACTTTATTATTGTGCTAATTTTATACCAAAAGCATGCAGTTTTTATTTCCTGTCTTTTTGTGGGGTTTATTGGGTCTATCTATTCCTGTAATCATTCATCTTTTTCATTTTAGACGATTCAAGAAGGTTTACTTCAGTAACGTTCGTTTGCTACAGTCTATAAAGGAGGAAAAGCAGAATCGGTCCAAGGTAAAAAAGCGCTTAATTTTAGCTATGAGATTATTGGCCTTTGCAGCCCTCGTTTTTGCGTTTTCCCAACCTTTTATTCCTTCTGGCAAAATATCAAATAAAGGAATTAAACACATAAGTATCTTTGTTGATAATAGCTTTAGTATGCAAGGTATTACCAGAGATGCACCTATGCTGGAAATTGCTAAGGAGAGAGCAAGGGATATCATTCTCGGTTTTGGTCGGGAAGATAAATTCTACTTGATTAACAATAATACAAGTTCGTGGAATAACCGATTTTTGGCCAGGGAAGATGCTTTGGATTTGATTGAAGAAATTCAGATTTCGCCAGCAGTTAATCCACTTCAATTAATTCTTGATAAACAAAAACAAGCGCTGTTAAATGACAAAGCGCAAAATGCATTTATTTACCAGATATCTGACTTTCAACAGAGTATTTCCGACTTCAATGTAACAGTAGATAGTTCTGTCTCCCTTGCGCTTGTACCTGTCGAGGCCGCAGAACAAAATAATATTTCTATTGATTCAGTTTGGTTTGATTCTCCCGTAAGATTGTGGAAAGAGAAAATTCCCTTAATTGTTCAGACTAGAAACAGAGGAACGGCTTTAGCCGAAAACATCAGACTTTCCTTACAGTTCGACGGCCAAAATAGGCCTCTTGGTTCTTTTAGTTTGGTCGCAGGCGAATCCAGAATAGATACCGTTTTCCTTTCACTAGATAAAGTCGGGTGGCAAAAAGCTTCCCTAAGCATTACAGATTATCCCATTCAGTTTGACGATAAATATTTTATTTCCTTCGAGGTTATTCCTTCCGTCGAGGTCTTACTTATTTCTAAAGATAAACCAAATACGGCTTTTGTAGCAGCCTTCTCGGGAATGACTCCTTTTAAGGTAGATTATCAACCGGCAAATAAAATTTCTTATGAAAAATGGGAGAAATATGATTTGATTATATTAGACGAAATTCCTGAGGTAAGTTCTGGATTAGCTTCTACCTTGCTATCTTACCTTGAAACTGGAAAAAATGTGTTGTTTTTTCCACAAGCAAACGCTCAATTAACTGATTATAATGCCTTTTTTAGCAAACTTCAAATACCTCG
>JANQZX010000056.1:18202-30791 GCA_030728245.1 Saprospiraceae bacterium
GCGCCTCTTTCTGAAGAATTTAATTCTTTGGTTAATCAAAGCGATATCTTTATTCCACTTCTCTATAAATTGGGCATTGCCGGTGGAGGAAATCAGCCTATTTCATTTATTGCCGGAAAAGATGAACTGATAACTATTCCGTTAAACAATATTTCAACAGACAAAGTATATAAAATCAAAGGCTTAAAAGGAGAATTTATTCCCGGTCAAAGGTTTTTAGGACAGTCTTTAAGTTTATCAATAAACGGTCAACTAAAGGAAGCAGGGCAATACCAGGTTGTTGACGAAAGCGATAATGTCATTCATGAATTTGCCTTTAACTTTAATAGATTGGAATCTGATCTTTCCTACTTTTCATTTAATCAGCTTAAAGAAAAACAGGGTGATTTTTTTAAAGTTTTTACTCCTGGAGAAGCCTCCATTTTATCTGCCAATGTTTCGGAGCAAAATCAAGGCGTAATTTTATGGCGTTATTTTTTAATCGCTGCGTTAATCTTTTTACTTTTGGAAACTTTTATTCTTAGATGGTGGAAATAATGTATTTCATGAATGCCGAATAGTTTTAAAAAATCAAGTTGGTTCATACTGTTTTGTCTCCTTACCATATCTTTAATAAGTTATCGGTGGAGTGAATGGATCAATCTTCCATCTTATTATGTAGTTGAGCCTTATGGAGATGGTATTAAAAGCTATCTGGTGCCACTTTATCATATTAAATTTGATAAAACCTACAATCACTACGATGGAATGAATTATCCCTATGGTGAAAACATTGTGGCGGCTGACGGTTTGGCAACTGTTTCATTTCCTCTAAAATGGCTATATAATAATGGGATAGATCTAACAGATTATTTGCCAAAAATTATTCATTTTCTTCTTCTTTTTAGTTTTTTGGTAGGCGTCATATATATTTATAAGATAGGTCTCTTACTCGGCTTACCTTTTTATTTAGCTGCTGCGACATCCTTAACTATTGCTTTTTTATCGCCCCAATTATTGAGAATGGAAGCCCATTTGGGTTTGGCTCATCTGGCAGTTATTCCTGGCTTGTTGTACTATTGGCTTTTGTATAGTAAAAAGCCCTATTTTAAAACACTCGTTCCACTCATAATACTTACTTTTCTTGCAGCAGGTATTCACTTTTATTATGTTGCTTTCATATTCTCTTTTTCATTACTTTTTTCTTTTTTCTGGTATTTTTTTTCAGAGAAAAAACCGCCGGTTCCCGTTTTTATAATGCACGTAATTGGTGCAGTCCTTATTCCATTTTCTATTTTATTTATGTGGGTAAATGGCGGAAATCAACCTTTAGACCGAAGTCCCCAACCCTGGGGCTTTTTTCAGTTTAATGCTACACCTGGTGGATTATTATTTTCCAAGGACAATCCATTTTGGCGTTGGGTGAGTAATCATCTCTTTTCCATTAAATGGGAAACGTTTTCTGATATCGAAAGATACCATTATCTCGGTCTTACTTTTCCATTCTTTCTGTTGCTTCTGATTGTTATTCATTTTTTTCCGAATCATAGAAATTATTTTTACAAACTTTTTTCTATAAAAGATTCCGGAATACTTGCAGTGATGTTATCAGCTATCATATTGTTACTTATTTCATTTGGTTTACCGTTTATTATTAGTGGTTTTGAAGGTTTCTTGTCTTATACCGGACCTTTTAGACAATTTAGATCTGTGGGTAGATTTGCCTGGGTATTTTATTACGTCATTCATATAATAATGGCCGTTTCTTTATTCAGATTTTTTAAAGGAAAAGGCATTGCCTTTTTTGTTTGGAGTATTTATTTCGTTCTCATGTCCTTAGATCTTATCCATTACCATAGAAGATTGAATGTAGGTATGGAGGCTATTCCCGAACTTGAAATGGGTAGAAAACTAAGTTTTTTAACAGGTATTCAGCCGGAGAAATTCCAATCTATATTAACTATCCCATATTTTAATCTTGGTTCTGATCAATTTTGGAGAGAACCGGAAGGTTTTATCTTACAAAAGGCTTTGTTGATGTCGGCAAAAACAGGATTGCCTACAAATAGTGCAATGCTAACCAGAACTTCACGTAAAGAAACAATTAATCAGTTACAATGGGTAAGTGAACCATATAAATTTCCTTTGCTTTTAAAAAGCTTAGTTGACAAACGTCCTTTTCTTTTAATGGTAGATAAAAGTAACCTGGACAATGAGAGGGGAAAACCTTACGCTCACCTGCTAAAATATGCCTCTATTTTACATGATGAGGACAGAATGGCTCTTTATTTATTGCCGTATAATTCTTTTGAAAAATCGGTGTTGGATAAAGTCAAAGAGGCAAATATTTTGATATCATCTACATTGAAATCAAATACAAAGACCTATTCGTCAGCAAGTGATGCTGCATTTTTATTCCAAGATTGGAATAATGGAAATGTTTACCAACAAAAATATGCAGGTAAAAGTGGCTGTAGATATTTGCTGAACTCTGGCGATGTTTTATTTCAAGGAAAAGTTGCTGATAATGCAAAAGAGGGTGCCTGGGTATTTTCTATTTGGATGTATATAGATGAGGATAAACGTACTACTTCGCAATTTACAATCACAGAGGTAACAAAAAACAAGGTGAAATATGAAGAGGTCTTTCCTTCTCACCCAAATATTCATGTTTTTGACGATAATGGCTGGGCCTTGATTGAAATACCCTGGGTTCTTCATCGCAGCGGAAGTCAAATAACGATTATTGCGAATAATCCTGATCTTAAAAAAACAAATGTTTTTATAGATGAAATGTTATTAAGACCCTTTTCTTCTGTTTTAACTAAAACAGATAATGATTTTATCTGGGTAAATAATAGGCGATACCCTAAATTAGTTCAATAATTCTCTCGACAATGACTTGGTTATTTAAAAACGTCACTCTGGTTGACCGAAGTTTTTCCTCAACATCGGGCAAATTAGATGTATTAATCAGTGAAGGTATAATACGTAAAATAGGTGTTGATTTGGTAGCGCCTGACGCAAAGGTTATTGCGATAGATGACCTTCACGTTTCTATTGGTTGGATGGATATTGGTGCAAGTCATGGTGATCCTGGGGAAGAACACCGGGAATCTTTATCTTCATTGAGAGCTACTGCAGCTGCAGGTGGCTTCACCGCGTTAGCTCCCTGGCCCGATACGCAGCCACGGGTGGACAATAAAGCGGCGATACATTATTTAACCCAATTAAACCAACAGGAAGCCGTTGAAATTTTCCCTATTGCCTCATTAAGCGAAAAGGGAGAAGGAAAAGAAATGGCCGAACTCATGGATTTACATAAAGCGGGAGCTATTGGCTTTTCAGATGGCCTGAAACCTGTTGCAAATGCTGGATTGTTTTATCGGGCATTGAAATATATGAACAGCTTCGCTGGTATCTGTATCCATTTTCCTATGGATTTTAATCTGGCCGTAGAAGGACAAATACATGAAGGTAGAATAAGTGCCTTGTTGGGGCTTCCAGGTATTCCTGACGTTGCCGAAGATTTAATGATTCAGCGAGATCTTTCTTTACTCGATTATGCCGATGGAAATCTATTGCTTTGGGGGTTGAGCTCAAAAGTAGGGGTTGATAGATTGCAAAAATCAGAAAAGTTAAATCAATCGCTTTTTGCAGCCGTACCTATATTCAATTTGGTTTTTTCAGAAGATGATTTGGAATCTTTTGACGTTAACTTTAAATTGATGCCCCCCTTGAGAACGGAAAATGATAAAATGGCTTTGAAGTCGGCGGTTTTAGATGGTACCATTCAGTTGATTAGTTCGAATCATTTGCCTTGGGAATCGGAACATAAAAAATTAGAATTTCCTTATGCTTCCTTCGGTTCAATTTCTTTGCAACACGTTTTTCAAATGTTAAGAACTCATTTTTCCGAACTTCCCTTAATTAACATAGTTGATATTTTAGCTTATAATCCACGGCGAATATTTAAGGTAGAATTACCTGTCATGCAGGAAGGTGCTAAAGCTAATCTTACTTTCTTTCTACCTAATGCTAAGGCTGTTATTCTTAAAGATAATAATACATCGCTTTCTGAAAACTCACCCCTTTGGAACGAAAAGGTGAATGGTAAGATCGTTGGCGTGTTTAATAACGGAAAACTAGTTTTAAACGATGAGGTTCTTTATAGCGATTTTTAATATATTTGACCTAAATTTTAATAAAAATGGAAAGTACTAAAGAAAATTCATTATCATTTCCTGTTAAATGGTCTCACGCTGGTAGATTTGGTTTATTGGCAGGTTTGTTAACTGTTGGCGTAACATTAATGGGCTATCTGTTTGCTGGAGATTCCGTTTCTTTTCAACAACAAGGGTTTTTTACCTTGGGATCATTCATTTTGGTTCTGATTCTCGCTGTCCAGGCAGTAAAATCTTACAGAAATGAAGAGTTAAATGGTTTTATTCATTTTAAAGATTCTTTTCAGGTGGCAGCCATGGTTGGCGCTGTTTGCGGCTTTTTAGCCTCTTTATTCAATCTCGTTTACCTGACTTATGTTGACGCCAGTTTCATAGACGTCATGATGAGACAAATGGAGGAAATGTATCTTAAAATGGGTATGAATGAGGGACAAGTCGAACAAGCTTTAGTGAAACTTAAAGAGGGATTTTCATTGGCAAATCTTGCAAAAGGCTTAATTACAGGACCAATTATCTACGCACTTTTCGTTGGCTTGATAGGTGGCTTGATTGGAAGAAAGAAAAATAATATACCTGATATTGGATAAATATGAGTCTGACTTCTAAATTTTTTAAACCAGCCTATCTTGGATTCGCTGCTGGTATTTTTACCTGTATTTATTTTTTTCTTTTCTATTGGATTGATAAAAAGCAATTTTTTAATCCTAATGTTTATTGGGGAAGTTTTTCCATTTTATTTCTGGCTTTTGCCCTTTTTATTCATTTTGAAAGGAGTAGTTCTAGCTCATTCCCTTTTATTTCTGGTCTAAGAGGTCTTTTCTTTATTTTCTTCCTCAATTCCGCTTTTTATAATTTCTTTTATTATTTGATGATTAACTACATTGATAGTCAGTTAATTGATATACAATTTAACGTAATCCAAGATGGGTTAAATTCAAATGCTATTCTTTCCAATGAAGAACAGCAGTCCGCATGGAAAATATCGAAAGAAGAACTTTATAGCCATGTGAAAGCTAAAACTATTTTATTCAGTTACGTGCAAGGATTACCCGCTGGTTTTTTGTTATCTATGCTTTTTGCCTATATTTTTAAAAAGGATTAATATGACCTATTTGTTAGATATTTCTGTAGTGGTACCTCTTTATAACGAGGATGAATCATTGGTTGAATTGGTACAATGGATTGAAAAGGTGATGCTGGAAAATGCTTTTTCTTATGAAGTCATTTTAGTGGATGACGGAAGTACAGACAATTCATGGGCGGTTGTAGAGAATCTTAATCAGCAATTTCCATCGGTAAAGGGCATAAGATTTAGACGGAATTATGGAAAATCCGCTGCATTACATTCTGCATTCCAAAAAGTGGTGGGTAAGGTTGTTATTACTATGGATGCAGATTTGCAAGATAGTCCTGATGAAATACCAGGTTTGTATAAAATGATTGTTGACGATAAATTTGATCTTGTTTCCGGGTGGAAGAAAAAAAGACACGATCCTTTAGGAAAAACTATTCCATCTAAATTTTTTAATAGTGTTACCAGACGAATTTCAAAAATTGAGCTAAACGATTTTAATTGTGGTTTAAAAGCTTATCGTTTGGAAGTAGTTAAGGCAATTGAAGTGTATGGAGAAATGCACAGATACATTCCTCTTTTAGCTAAATGGGCAGGCTTTTATAAAATTGGTGAAAAGGTAGTAGAACATAGAGCAAGAAAATTTGGTGTGTCGAAGTTTGGTTTTGAGCGATTTTTAAATGGCTTTTTAGATCTGATGTCCATAACTTTTATGGGTAAATTTTCAAAAAGCCCTATGCATTTTTTTGGTTCTCTGGGTACCCTGCTTTTTGGTGTTGGGTTCGTTTCCGCAGCCTATTTAGGTATAAGGAAAATGATATTTATGTATCAAGGTTATTTATTGATGAAATTAACAGATAACCCATTTTTCTATCTTAGTCTCACATGCATGGTTTTAGGAACACAGCTTTTTTTGGCCGGTTTTATTTCAGAATTAGTTTCAAGAAGTTCCGGAAGGTCTAATGAATACGGAATATTGAAAATGGTCGGTTTAACAGATGATAATACTGAGGTTATATAAATATTACCTCAGTAGCCCCATGTCCATATCTCGGGTGAAATTCATTTTTAAATGTGATAACATTAGGATTCCTTATTAAAGTGGCAGTAATTAGGTTTCTTAAATGACCCTTTCCTATGCCGTGTATGATAAATACTCTTTCTACACCCTGACGAACAGCCTCCTCCATATATGCTTCAAATTTTTTCATCTGAAGTTGTAATATCTGAGAATTTGAAATTTTGTTATCCTCGGTAGAAAATACTTCAATGTGTAAGTCCAGTTCTATGCTAAATTCAGATTTTGATTTTACAGCATGCTGAGGTGCATAGGTTTTATCTTTTTTCGATGTGAGTGGTTTAGCGTTTTCTAAAGTATAATCTTTTAAAGAATCTTTCTCCGATTTTTGAGAAACGTCAAATCCTGATGATTTCTCCAGTAGCACAAATAAATGAGCGGGTTGATTTATAAGAGGGGCCGTTTGTTTATTATTAAAAAAGGTCTTAGCTTTTAATTTCATCTTTTTTTCAATATTCGGACCGGGACCTTCAGTTGAAATTCTATTAAAGACGGCATTTAATTCAGGTGATTCGTTCAAATAATCATTTTCAAATTCTGGCAATTTGAAAAAGGTCATACTATCAAGTTTACCTTCGTGAATCCAGGCTTTAAAAAGTTTTAAATGCAGGCTAAGCGTAAAACTATAATCATAAGGAGTATCGTTGATGAGGTAAGGCTGAAATTTGTCCGTCGGATCGTTTTTTTTATCCAGAATGGGGACAAAAGCAATTTGAATGCCCTGACTATGTAAAATGGTATAAGAAAGAGGCTTGGGTTCATTTTGTTGAAAGATTTCTTTCTTTGCAACGGGCTTGTTTACTATAACTTTTTTAGAGGTTTCGGCCTCAAAGGGCTGTATATCTTCTGTAAATGCAGGAATTTCTAATTGATCTGCATCAAGTCTTATCAAGACTAAATCGGTGTCTAAAATATTGACAATAACACCAGTATCATTTGAATGTAGAAATGATACTTTTACGCCTTTTTTACACCAATCCATATTTTTTATTCCAAAAGTAACTTAAAAATGGGTAAAGACAAGCGCATTTACCCTTAAATCTTACTGGAGAAGTTCACAATTATATTTAGCGGCACGAAGTTCTCTTTCCGCATGCCCGTCTTTTTGCAGAGAAGCAACCTCGATGCCCATAGAATAAATTTCAATGGCTTTATCAGAGTCATTTATTTCTTCATGTATTTTTCCCCAATGGAAATATAAGCCAACATAATTTTGATCCAAATGATATAATTTTTCATAATATTGAATAGCCTCATTTTGGTCGCCAATATTTTCATATTCCTTGGCAATGGCAAAAATAACAAACGAATCAGTGGGCGTTTCTTTTAAAATGTCAAGAAGGAGATCTAGTCGTTGTGAAGTTGTCGTCATAAAAATTTCTATTTAGCGAAAATTCGCTATTTTTTCAAGCAAAACAAAAACAATTTAGGTATATTTGCAAATCAAATTCATTAGAAAAAGTAGAAAATTTCCCTATGAAATTATTAGTCTGCATCAGTAAAACACCAGATACTACAGCAAAGATTGCTTTTAATGGTGATAATACAAAATTGGAAACGGCGGGTATTACCTTTATTATGAATCCTTATGATGAATGGTATGCCTTAGTTAAAGCTATTGAAATTCAGGAAAAGTGGGGTGGAAGCGTTTCTGTTTTGCATGTTGGTCCATCGGAAAATGATTCTATTATTCGAAAAGCTTTAGCCATCGGAGCTACCGACGCCTACAGAATCGATACGGAAGCGGTTTCTGCGGATCAGGTGGCTTTTCAAATGGCTTCATTTATTAAACAACATGCCTTCGATATTATTTTTACAGGAAAAGAAACCATTGACTATAACGGAGCAGAGGTGGGTGGCAGAATGGCTGCACAACTCAATTTGCCTTTTATTTCTTTTGCTTCTCATTTAGATATAGTAGCTGAAAACGAAGCTATTGTAAAGAGAGATATGGAAGGGGGAACGGAGACCATTCAAGTGAATACTCCTTTTGTTATCAGTGCGGCAAAGGGTATGGCTGAACAACGTATTCCAAATATGAAGGGAATCATGACGGCAAAAAGTAAGCCTTTAAACGTTGTTACGCCTCAGGAATATTCACCAAAAATTAGCATTGTGTCTCATGAACTTCCTCCTGCTAAAAAGGCTGTTCAGTATATTGATCCCGAGAATATGGCTGAATTGGCCAGATTGTTAAGGGAAGAGGCGAAAGTTATTTAATTCCATTTTAAATTGTATCATCATGGTTTTAGTTTTTGTAGAAACAGAAAATGGTAAAGTTCGTAAAGCCGCCCTGGAAGCGGTTTATTACGGTTATCTGACCGCCCAAAAATTAGGGACTTCTTGTGAGGCGCTCCTTTTAGGAAATGCGGAAGATGCTACTTCACTTGGTTTATATGGTGCAACGCTTGTTCATCAAAGTGATTCAATAAGTTTTAATTTTTTTGATACTCAGGTTTATAGTGCTGCGATTGCTCAGGCGGCTAAAAAGTTAGAGGCATCTGTTGTTATACTTAGTCATTCCTCTAATGGAAAATCTTTAATTGGCCATATTGCTTATCTTTTGGATGCTGGGTCAGTTAGTGCTGCTATAGATATTCCGGAAACGGATAAGGGTTTCTCTGTTCGAAAGGGGGTGTATTCAAGTAAAGCGCTGGTGAATATTGAAATTAATACGCCGATAAAGGTAGTATCTGTACTTGGTAATTCATTGCAAATCAGTGTTATAGGGTCAAATGTGGAGGTTCAACCGGTAGCCTTAGACGTTCTTCAACCTGGCATTAAAGTTTTATCAGTCGATAAATTACAAAGTAATGTAACGCCACTTCCGGAAGCTGAGAGAGTCGTTTCAGGCGGGAGAGGATTAAAAGGTCCCGAAAATTGGGGAATTGTGGAAGAATTAGCTGATGTACTTCATGCTACCACGGCTTGTTCAAGACCGGTGTCCGATGCAGATTGGCGGCCGCATCATGAGCATGTAGGTCAAACAGGTATCGCCATTCGTCCAAATTTGTATATCGCTATTGGTATATCGGGAGCAATCCAGCATTTAGCCGGCGTGAATAACTCTAAAACGATCGTAGTTATTAATAAAGATCCGGAAGCGCCCTTTTTTAAATCGGCTAATTATGGCGTAGTGGGTGATCTTTTTGACGTAGTGCCAAAACTTACCGCAGCAATAAAAAATTTGAACGCTTAAAATTAATTGGAATTATTAAGAAATAATCCTTACTTTTGCCGCGCTGTAAATGATTTATATGATCACTAACGGTTAAAATAAGAACATGGGAATTTATTTAACAAAAGAAAAAAAAGCTGACATCTTCCAAACACATGGTGGATCAGCTACAAACAGTGGTTCCATAGAGGGACAAGCAGCATTGTTCACTTACAGGGTGCAGGAATTATCTAAGCACCTCCAAAAAAATCCAAAAGATCACTCTTGCAGAAGAACTCTTTTAGCGTTGGTTGGAAAAAGAAAGCAATTGCTGCATTATTTGGCACAAAAAGATATCACGAAGTATCGGGAACTTATTGAAAAACTCGGTATTCGTAAGTAATTTTTTTCGATGCGTGTTATTTATAACACAAGTTGTCAAAGTTTTAAAATTGGCTCGAGTATTCTAAATACTCAGCCTCTTTTAGTTTTAGTTGGACAGAGTGACTATAATTTTATAAAGCGTTTTAAACTAGTTAACAAATGGGACAACAGATTCCAATCTCATCGTCCTTTAATTTACCGGATGGTCGACAAGTAACCCTAGAAACTGGAAAATTAGCTTCCCTAGCTGATGGTTCTGTTGTAGTTCGTATCGGTGATACGATGTTATTTGCTACCGTTGTTTCCTCTAAGGAAGCTAAAGCTGGGCAAGATTTCTTTCCCTTATCGGTTGATTATCAGGAAAAATTTGCTTCCGCCGGTAGAATACCTGGGAACTTTTTTCGTCGTGAAACCAAAATTTCAGATTATGAAGTGCTCATTTCACGCTTAGTGGATAGAGCTATTCGTCCTCTCTTTCCAGACGGTTATATGAATGAAACTCAAGTTATCATTCATCAGATTTCTGGAGATAAGGATAATTTACCCGATGCTTATGCTGCATTGGCAGCTTCAGCAGCTTTAGCTGTCTCAGATATAAATTTCCCCGATTTGATTTCTGAAGTCCGTGTGGCCAGAATTAACGGTGTTTTTCATATTAATCCTTTGCGCGATGCGCTAAAAGAGGCTGATATGGACTTTATCGTCGCCGCAACCATGGATAACGTAATGATGGTTGAAGGTGAAGCTAAGGAATGTTCTGAAATAGATTTAATTGAAGCAATTAAATTAGCACACGAAGCTATTAAGGTTCAAATCCTTGCTCAACAAGAGCTGGCAAATAAAGTAGGGGAGAAAGCCCTGAATAAAAGAGTACTGGCTGAAATTCCTCAAAATGAGGAAGTAAAAAATCTCGTTGCCCTAAAGTGTACAGATAAAATAGCGGCTATCGCACGCGCTGCCTCTGATAAGGCAACACGTAAAGCTGCGTTGGATACTGTTAAGAAGGAATTAAAGGAAAATTTACTCGCTGAAATGGGTGAGGAGTGGTTTACTCAAAATCAATCTTTCGTTTCTTCTTATTATGATAAAATCAAAAAGGAAACCATTAGAGGAATTGTTCTAAACGAAAAGGTTAGACTAGATGGTCGTGGCCTAAAGGATATTCGTTCAATTTGGTGTGAAGTTGATTATTTACCTTCTACCCATGGTTCTGCTATTTTTACCAGAGGTGAAACTCAATCGCTGACTTCCCTTACTTTGGGCACCAAGTCCGATGAAATGATGGTAGATATTGCCTACGCCCTTGGATATGAAAAATTTATCCTTCATTATAATTTTCCTGGTTATTCAGTAGGTGAAGTAAAACCAAACAGAGGTCCGGGTAGAAGGGAAGTAGGTCATGCAAATCTTGCTCAACGTTCTTTGAGACAAGTGATGCCTGATGTTTTTCCATATACTTTACGTATTGTTTCTGATATTTTAGAATCTAATGGTTCTTCTTCGATGGCTACCGTTTGTGCTGGTACTTTAGCGCTCATGGACGCTGGGGTTCAAATTAAAGCACCCGTTTCTGGTATTGCTATGGGGCTGATTACAGATGGTTCGAATTATGCCATTTTATCAGATATTCTCGGTGATGAAGATGCTTTGGGTGATATGGACTTTAAAGTGACTGGTACCGATAAAGGTATTACTGCTTGTCAAATGGACATTAAGGTAGATGGTCTTCCTTATGAAGTTATGGAAAATGCGTTAATTCAAGCAAAAGAAGGTCGTATTCATATACTTGGGGAAATGTTTAAAACCATTGCCGCACCAAGGGAAGATTATAAGCCTCATGCGCCTAGAATTGTTGAACTAACGATTGAAAAAGGTTTTATTGGTGCCGTAATTGGACCTGGTGGTAAGATCATTCAGGAAATTCAAGAGCAAACCGGAACCCATATTTCTATTACCGAAGTAGGTGATAAAGGTATCGTAGCTGTGTCAAGTTCTGACAAAGCAGGTATTGAACTTGCCTTAGATAGAATACGCCGTATTACCTTTATGCCCGCAGAAGGTGATATTTTCGTCGGTGTAGTGAAAACTGTAATGCCTTATGGCGCTTTTGTTGACTTCCATGGTAAAAGTGGTCTTCTTCATGTATCTGAAATTTCGCATAGCCGCATTGAAAATGTCGAGGATGTGCTAAAAGAAGGGGATGAAATCAAAATTCAAATTGTTGAAATTGATAAGAAAACAGGCAAAATGAGATTGTCAAGAAAATCTATTATGCCTCGTCCAAATAGAAATCAAGAGGGAGATTCTAATTAATTAAAATTTTCATTCTTATAAATTATAAAGGGAGTTACCATTCGGTAGTTCCCTTTTTTTTATCACGGATTAAAGGGATTTAAGGATTTCACTGATTATTAATGATGGTTTTACACCGTAGAGACGCGATGCCTCGCGTCTTTTCCGCCGAAGGTTCCCAATCTACTTTTTATCTACAAAGCCGGTTTTTTGAATAGCGAATTAAAGGGATTTCCAGGATTTCACTGATTATTGATGATGGTTATGTTCGGTAGAGACGGGATGCCTCGCGTTTTTCCGGTGTGAATATGTATTATTTTCATTCTTTCCCTTTCCTACCATAATTTTCACGGTATGAAATTATAAGTGATTGATTGTCATGTGTATATAAATATTTTTAATGTTGTTAAAGGGCTGTTTTATAGTTTGGCAATTTAAATTGC
>JANQZX010000057.1 GCA_030728245.1 Saprospiraceae bacterium
TCATCAAAAACACCTTTGGTCTCAATATCAACCCTTAAATTTTCAACACCAACTTCCGTTACATTGCCTGGTAAAGAAACTTTATATATTTCTGTTTGAACAAATTCCCTGTCAAAATGATCAAAGATGGGTACGTCAAGTTTAATTTTATGCTGGTTTCTGTCAATATCGACAATATGTCTTAAGTAATACATATCAACTGCCGTTACAGACCAGGGTTCGTCTGTATCATGTCCGCCAAAATCAATTCTCTTTAACCAGAAATAAGTGCTTGGGTGATAAAGACCTATCGTATCACCTATCTTATAATTTTGACTATTTTCAACTTGAATAGTTTTGGTTCCAGAAGGTAAAAAAGGACTGGTTATTTTTGTCTTGACCCCACCAACCGCTTGCCTCCAATCGGTACCAGTAGAACTGAAACCAACTTCAATGACATTTCGTAAAGCGGGTACATTTCCCGTTGCCACTAAAACCGTATTTTTCAAAGTATCTTCCCCATCACCTTCACCTCTAAGAATGATGCCACTTGCTTTTATTCTTATGGTTCCGGCTATAGTATATTTACCCGCCTTCAAAAGCAAGGCTCCTCTAATGCCTTTTTGGTCCAAGGGTAAGGCAACCATTTCATCCAATGCTTTTTGGATATGCTGGGTATTGTCCCCTGAAACAGGTTGTATTGTTTTTTTAATACTTACCTCGGGAAGAGGAACTCCACCACCACGATACCCTGCGTGGCTGAAATTTGGAATATAGTTGTTTTCTTTATCCGCATGATACATCAATTGTCCGGAGGAATCCGGATAAATAATACTTGAATACGTTTGGCCTAAAAGTACGGTAGGCAAAAAAGGAAACAGATACTTGAGTATTGTAATCATTTTTTAGGATTAAATGGCATTGAACATGCTATTTAAGCAATATTATGGAAAGGAAAATCTATAAAACAGGGTAAAAAAGTTTTATTGGAAATTTGCCTTATATTCTGAAGGGCTTTGATTATACTGCTTTTGAAAACACTTGTTAAAATATTTTGGATCTCTAAATCCTGTCATATAGCAAACCTCACTTACAGAAAGTTTACCCGTTTTCAATAATTGAGCGGCTCTTTTTAACCGTATAATCTTGATGAAATTTTTTGGCGTCTCCCCAGTTAATGCCCTCATTTTATTAAAAAGAGAAGGTCGGCTTACCGCCAGATCCTGTGCAAACTGATCCACAGAATATTCAGGAAAATCCATATTTTTTTCAACTAACGCTATAGCATTTTGAATCAATGTCTCATCTGCTGAAGTAAAAGTGATTTCCGAAGGTTCTAAAATTTCCTTTTCCTTGAATTTTTGACGGCTGAACCCTCTATTTCTTAAAATATTTTCAACCCGAATAAATAATTCCTTTGGGTGAAATGGCTTAGTCAAATATTCATCGGCACCCGTTTTTAACCCCTCTAATTTAAAGGAAAAATCAGATTGTGCCGTAAGAAGAATAATGGGTATATGGCTGGTTTCAAAATTTGCTCTTAATTGGTAACTTAACTGAAATCCATCCATTCCCGGCATCATAACATCACTTATTATTAAATCTGGTTGTAATAATAAGGCTTTTTCCAATCCACTCTTCCCATCTGTTGCTCTGGAGAGGAAAATAGTCGGTGGGAAAATGGTACTCAAATAATCTATAATTTCCTCATTATCATCTATAAGCAAAAAATGAAAGGACTGGGTATTTAGTAAAGAATCCGATGCAACCTGAACTTCTGACCAATCTTCCCAGGACGGAGATTGTTCCATTTCATTCATTTTTATCCCCTTTCTAGTGTCCGTCCCATTCTGCTTTACACTTATCTCTTGAGCTACCAGATTTAAATTTATTGGAAAGGTAACTTCAAAAGAGGCTCCCTTATTAGGTTCACTTTCTACCTTTATTTCCCCTTTATGTAGCTTCACCATCTGTAACGAAAGCGCTAAGCCAATACCTGTACCCTCATTTTGGACGCGTAAAGATGGATGATGATTATCCTTTTCATAGAACCTCCTGAAAATTTCATTCTGAAATTCAGGCTCTATCCCAATGCCACTATCTTTGAATATACAACTTACAGTTTCCTCTTTTTTAGCTATGACAATGGAAATATTCCCCCCCCTCGGGTGTAAATTTAAAAGCATTAGAAAGTAGATTATAAAATACTTTTTCCATTTTATCCCTGTCCATGAATACTGGAAATGGCGAAAAATCATACGTTATCTTAAAATCTATATGATGTAACCTCATCTCGTCCTTAAAGGAATCAGAAATATCCCTTAAAAAGGAAATAATATCCGTTTCCTCTATGTTCATTTCTTCATGATCCCTTTCGAGTTTCCTGAAAGTTAATAACTGATTTACCAGGTTTAATAATCGTACTGCATTCCTATGCGCTGTTTTTAAAGGACCAAAATTCTTTTTATTCTCCTTATTACTATCGAGTAATTCTTCTAAGGGTCCTAAAATCAGCGATAAAGGCGTTCTTAATTCATGGGTAATATTGGTGAAAAACCTAAGTTTCATCTGATGAATTTCAGATTGCTTTCCTTTTTCCACCTGTTCCAATGCTAAGGTATGGTTCAAAACTATAAATCGGTATCCTATAAATAAGGCTATAGCGAACAACGAGAAATACACCAAATAGGCAGGTAAACTAAGCCATGGGGACGGTAATACCTTGATGGTTATCACTTTTTCTTTAGGATTCCAGATACCATCATTATTCCCTCCCTTTAATCGAAATAAATAGCCGCCCGGTTTTTGAAGGGTGTAGGTAACTTCATGACTACCAACAATATATTGCCAATATTTGTCCAACCCTTCCAATTTGATGGCATAATGGTTTTTCTGGGGATTCAAATAATCCAGCGCCGAAAATTGTAACGTGAAATTGGCCTGATTATGTTTAAAAGTAATAAGATCCATTTGATTTAAGGCCTTGGATAGGATTCCATCCTTAGCTCCAACTTTTACTTCCCTGTTATTGACAATCAACCTGGTAAGGGCAACTTTAGGTATATACTTATTAGTTTTTAAATTGGAAGGTTGAAACCAGGTGAACCCATTTTTACCACCAAAAAGTAAGCCTCCTGTTTTTGAATCCATTAATCCGGCATTATAGTTGAATTCCAGATTTTGTAGACCATCACTGCTGTTATAATTCAGAAAAGATTTCCGCGCCACATTACATCTGGAAATCCCTTGATTTGTACCCAACCATATTTCCCCCCGCTTATCCTCAAGGATGGTAAAAATAGTATGTCCCGCTAAGCCTTCCTTTTCAGTAAAATAATTAAAGGATTGATTATTTTTATAAATGAGACCATTTGAAAAAGTGCCAATCCAAATATTTCCCTTACTATCTTCATATAAGGAAGCAATATTATACCCATCTAAATACCTTTTAAAAGTATAATTCCCCTTTTCTATATTTTCCTTTGAGAGTAGATTTAACCCGTCTTCCGTTCCAATCCATACATTTCCCATCTTATCCCTGATAAGGATCCTTCCCAGATTATTACTTAAGCTTTCCTGTCTTTTCGGGTCATGTTGAATTTGTGTAATTTTTTTATTTCCAATATCCAATACATTTAAGCCCCCACCATAAGTTAATACATAGATTAGATTTTTTATTTTTAATAAGGAATAAACGTTTAAACTTGAAAACCTATCCCATCCTCTTTCTCCCTTTCCATAATTGGTAAAGGATTTTTTATCTACATCATAATTATCAAGTCCTGCATTATAGGTTCCTATCCAAAGCTGGTTTTTTTCATAATACAAAGCTTTTATATTATTTCCACTTAAGGTGTTCGTTTTCAGAGGGGAATGAAAATAATTTACAAACGTTTGCCTCCCTTTTTCAAAATAATTAAGACCGCCACCTTCTGTTCCAATCCAAAAATTCCCATTTTTATCCTCTTTAATGGCACTGACCACATTGTGACTCAGACTATTTCTTTCAGGTATATGTACATAATTTTGAAACCGTTTTATACCCGGATCATAAAAATTAACACCCCCGTAAAAAGTGCCCACCCATAAACTTCCCTTTTTATCGAAAAATACAGACCAAATGGAGCTACTGCTTAAATTGGACTGATTTTTTTCATCCGCTACAATAGCCTTAAAATTATTTCTTACAGGATCAAACTGATTTAAACCAACAAAAGTACCCACCCATATTTGTCCATTTGGATGTACCGCAATACTCCTTATCATATTGTTGCTTAAAGATCTTGAATCCTTCTCAATATGCTTGTATTGCACCATTTTATTTGTCAAGGTGTGCCATTTGTACAAACCTTCCCCATGGGTTCCTAACCACAACTGCTGTTGAAGATCACTTTGAATAGCATATATGGCTTGGCTCTTCAGCGATTTGACACCAGGAACCTCTGGAATATAAACTTCCTTCAGGTCAACCTGTTTATTCAATCCATATTTCAGTTGAAACAAACCTGCATTCGTTCCAATCCATATCTTTTTACCTTTATCTTCATGTATGGATAAAATATTTAGTGGATTCCCCTGATATCTAATGGATTGCTTTTCGAATTTATCCTTCGTTGCATTGAACAAATATAGACCATCAGGTACACCAACCCATAAATTACCATTACTGTCTCTAAGTAAAGCCTGTATATAATATTCTGAAATATCATTAACTTTTGTTGGATTGAAATGATAGTTATGGAATTCATTTTTTTCTGAAATGAATCGGCTTAATCCTTTTGTTGAACCTGCCCAGATGGTTTTTAGCAGGGGATCAAAATAAAGAAGACGGATATCATCAAATAACAGGCTGTTGGGATTACCCCTATCTTTTCTAAAAATCTGTATATTATAACCATCAAACCTATTTAAACCATCTCTGGTTCCAAACCATAAAAAGTGATCATTATCTTGCGTGACAGCAATAACGGAGCTATTTGATATCCCTTCTTGCACACTTAACCTTCTAAAAGTTATCTGACTATAACCTAAAGCGTGTAAGAATAAGAAGCAAAAAATGAAGGCCAATAATTTTCCCATCACTAGGTTTAACTACCAAATAGGAAATTTACAAAAAAAGTCTGAAGAAATCGGCTTTACCTTTTATAAGAAAGTTTCCTTTTTAATGCCTCAACATAGTAATAATCGGCGTAAATGATAGGGACATCAATTTCCGCTTTATTAGGTTTACCTCCAACACTGTGTTGTAAAAAGAAAGGAGATTTATTGGTCTTGTACTTTTCGTTTTGCAAATTTTCTAAAATTTTATCCGCATAAGAACGGTATTTCTTTGCTTTTGATTTATCTAATTCAGCTAATTCAAGTAACCCTGAAGCTAATATCGTTGCTGCAGAAACATCCCTTTCCTCATTTGGAATATTGGGTGCGTTAAAATCCCAATAGGGGATTAAATCAGCGGGCATATTTGGATGTGAAAAAATATAATCGGCAATTTTATGGGCAAAATTTAAAAACTGTGGGTCCTTAGTTTCCCGATATATCATGGTGTAACCATACAATCCCCAGGCTTGTCCTCTTGCCCAGGCAGATTCGTCAGATGCACCCTGATGGGTAACTTTTTTCTGAATGGCTCCTGTATTTGGATTATAATCAACCACATGAAAACAACTGATATCTGGCCTGTAATGATTTTTCATGGTAAGGAAAGCATGAGAATAAGCTATTTTGTAATAGCTGGAATCCCCCGTCCAGGTGGTTGCTCTAAAAAGCAATTCTAAATTCATTAAATTATCAATAATCACAGGAAAATCCCAGACATCCTTATGATGATCCCAGGAACGGATGAGACCAACTTTAGGATTATATCGGGAGCT
>JANQZX010000058.1:0-7060 GCA_030728245.1 Saprospiraceae bacterium
TCGGGGATGCAAGGACAAAATACATTTATCTATCTAAGGAATGGCCCTATTTATCTAATTTAAGTGTAGTACCAACCTCCTTATTCTTATATTGCGTTCAAATTAATTAGTATATAAATGAATCTACTTGAAAATATTCGTTTAGCCCTCCGGTCTATCCGAGCAAATTTATTGCGTGCTATTTTAACCTTGATGATTATCGCATTTGGCATCATGGCTTTAGTAGGTATTTTAACAGCTATTGACAGCACCATTTATTCGTTAAACGATAGTTTTTCAGATCTTGGTGCCAATGTTTTTGAAATTGACCCGCTATCCTCGGACGGAGCAAGAGGAAGAAGAGGCGGTTTTGTTGAAAAAAGAGGTAAGATTTTTACTTACAGAGAAGCCGTTGATTTTAAAGAGCGGTTTATTTTCCCCGCGGAAACCTCAATTTCTTTTAACTGCTCCGGAAGTGCGGCCGTAGGTTTTGGTGAAACTAAAACCAATCCCAACGTAGCCATTTTCGCCGTAAATGAAAATTATCTGGAAGCAAAAGGATTTGAAGTGGCTATAGGCCGGAATTTTTCAGCATCAGAAGCCTTAGATGGTTTACCCATAGGAATCATTGGCGCTGATATCGTGAATCTTCTTTTCGACGGAAAGCCAGAAAAAGCCTTTAATCAAATCATTTCTATAGGAAAACTAAAAATAAAAGTAATTGGCATTCTGGCATCTAAAGGTTCAGCTATGGGTGGAAATGAAGACCGTCGCGTGATTATTCCTCTGGCAACAGGTAAAAAATACTATGCTAATGCTAATTCAAATTATAAAATTTTAGTAGCCGTTAATGAACCTACTCAAATTGACTATGGTATTGCCGTAGCCACAGGTTTATTAAGGAATATAAGAAAACTTCGCACCTGGGATGATAATGATTTTGAGATTCAACGAAGCGACAGTTTAATTGATGTCATTAAAGAAAATACCCTTTATTTACGCTTAGCTGCCGTGGTCATTGGAGTAATCACCCTTCTTGGTGCTGCCATTGGCCTTATGAATATCATGTTGGTTTCAGTTACCGAACGTACCCGGGAAGTTGGTATTTCAAAAGCTTTAGGAGCAACCAAACGGGTTATCCTCATTCAATTTTTAACGGAAGCTATATTTATCAGTCTAATGGGCGGTATTGTGGGCATTATTTTCGGTGTGCTCATTGGGAACAGTGTCACTCTTTTAATGGGTGGAAGTTTTTTAATTCCCTGGCTTTGGATTGGTGTAGCCGTGTTTACCTGTACGATAGTTGGTTTATTCTCAGGCTTATATCCCGCTATGAAGGCAGCAGAATTAGATCCGATAGAATCTCTTCGTTATGAATAACCGGCCAATGCTGGTTTAATAAAACATGGAGGATTCAAAAAAATTACACCGTGATTTTCAGGGGAATATCCTTTTGGTCCTTTTCCTGAATGCCGTCATTAAACCGTTGTATTTGTTGGGTATAGACAGGGGCGTTCAAAACATACTCCCCCCCGAAGAGTACGGCGTATATTTTACCCTTTTTAATCTTTCGTTTATTTTTCAAATTCTATCGGACTTTGGCTTACAGTCCTGGTTAACCAGAACCTGTGCGCTAAATGCACAGAAAGCCAGGGAGCAATACCCCAATTTCTTGTCTTTAAAAGCTATTTTATCTCTACTTTATCTTACATTAACCAGCCTCGTTGCCTTTTTCCTTGACTTTTGGACTAAATACCCCCTTTTTCTAACCGTCATTTTGCTTTTTCAATTAAGCAGCTCCTTTTTATTATTTCTGCGAGCTACCCTCTCTGGCTTGGGATTATACCGCTTAGATAGTATTTTATCTATTACCGACAAAGGCATAAGTATCCTCGTAATGGGCACCTTTTTATGTGTTCCCTCCTTACATTCAAAAATAACCATTGTACTTTTTACATCGGTTCAACTACTATCCATACTTCTTTCCATTAGTATCGCCCTATTTATTTTATATAAAAATGACTTCTCTTTCAAGCTCCATTTTGATGTATCCAAACTCAAATTATTACTCAAAGAGGGCTTACCTTACGCAATTTTGGTGTTATTAATGAGCATCAGTTCAAGAATTGATACCTTAATCATCCCTTTTTTTTCCTCGGATAAATTTAGTAGTTCAGCTATTTACGCTGGCAGTTTTAGAATATTAGAAGCTGTAAATATTATTGGATATTTATTTGCAGGATTATTGCTACCCCTGTTTTCAAAAAGCATTCACCAAAAGGAAGTTACATCAAATTTAGCCAACATAGCCATTCGCTTACTTTGGACAATCACCCTGCCCCTCGCCATAGGTTTTTCTATTTTTTCAGAGGGAATCATTCTTATTTTATATAAAAATGCAACGCCTGAAATGGTACATACCTTTTCAATACTCATATTAGCCCTTATTCCGATGAGTGGAAATTATATTTACGGTACATTATTAACCGCTTCAGGCAGCCTTTGGTCAATGAATCGTATCTTTGTTTTGATTTTAGGATTTAATTTGGTGCTGATTTTTGTTCTTTTACCATTACTATCTATTCCAGGCGTAGCTTTAGCGTCATTGATAACACAATCATTGGCTCTTATTTTACAAATAAACCTGTGCATAAAAAAACAACTGGTAAAACGGTCTTTATCCTTAACAATCAGCATTTTAATTTTTTCCTTTTTAACTGTGTTATTTATTTTTTTAACTAAATCATACCTGCCTTTCAAGCCTGCTAACATTCCTTTCATCCTTTTAACTGGTTTATTATCGACGGGAATAGCTATGATATCAACAGGAATGATTAAAAAAAATGAATGGACACATTTATTTAGTGAAACCATCAGATAATTTATGGAACCCAAACCGACGAACTTATTAAGCTTAATCACCATATTATTTCGATGGCGAAAGCCCGTCTTACTTTTTACCTTTTTTTCAGGTGTACTATCGATTGTGGTAACGTTATTTATGCCTGATTTCTACGCTGCCGAAGCAAAATTCCTGGCCATAAGTCCGGAACAATCCAGGCCCGAAAATTTATTTGGGGGCACCGAACAAATAAGATATTATGGGGGTGAGGAAGATATAGACCGATTATTAATTATCGCAGAATCTAATGTCATCATAGACGAAATGGTTGATTCTTTTCAGCTCTACAAGAATTATAAGATAAATCCAGCCTCACCTAAGGCACACTTTAAAGTACGAAAAAAATTCTCCTCATATTATACCGTAGAGAAAACAGATCGGGATGCGATTTCTTTAATTATTGAAGATAAAAATCCTGAATTAGCAGCACAAATGGTTCAATATGCTGGTTTTCTCATTGATGAGAAGGCTAAAAAGCTGATTAAAGACGGCTATTCAAAAATGATTTATTCCTTAAATACAGGCATTGCAGAAAAACAACTGGAAATCAAAATTCTAGGTGATAGCTTGAGCAAAACACGAAAAAAATACAATCTTTTTAATACTAAAACACAGTCTGAAATTATTTCCGAGCAATTCGATGTGGTGAAAAGTGAATATATCAGATCGAATGCAAGACTGAATAATTTAAAAACGGGCGGTAATATACCCAAAGATACTATTCAGTACTTAGAAGCTGAGGCTGAAGGATTAAAAGCTGAATTGGATACCTTAGAACGACGGGTTACCATGCTCAATGAAGGTCAACTTACCCTTAACGAGCTTGAGGTGCGTTATTATGCTTACATAGAACAAATATCACAGGAAAAACAACGATTAAAACTACTTTATTCGGCACAGAATGCCAATATTCCCGCCTTACTTGAAATGGAAACGGCGGAGATACCTTTGATGAAAAGCAGACCAAAACGTTCCTTCATCGTACTTGGCGCAATACTTGGAGCATTCCTTCTAAGTATTTTCGTAGTGATAACATTGGACCGATATAAAGAAATTAACTGGAAGGAAGTATTGCATGATAAATAGAGGGTCAGCCATTTTTCACGAAAAAATTAGTACTTCCCAGCGTAATTTATTTATTTGCTTTGCTCTTATTTTTACTATCGCCTGGTTTATTTCTCTGGTAGAAAATCAATGGCTTTGGTTGTTGCTCATCCCCGTTAGTCTGATTATCTGGTTTAGCATCATTGATTTTAAGCTAATTTTTTATCTCCTCTTATTTTTTATACCCCTTTCCACCGAAATTACTTTTGACAATGGACTGGGAACTGACCTGCCTACAGAGCCTCTCATCATAGGATTAATGGGCATTGGTTTGCTATATTTTCTAATTCATTTTAAAAAAATAGGAGGTAACTTCCTTACTCATCCCATTACCCTGCTTATTTATTTGCATCTTTTCTGGACCTTTTTTACCAGTCTAACCTCCTATTCCATATTAATTTCCTTAAAATTTCTTCTAGCAAAAATATGGTACGTGTGTACTTTTTATTTTATGGCAGGGTACCTTCTAAGGACAGAAAAGAGCATTAAACGAATGTTTTGGGTAGTTCTCCTCCCTATGATTTTAAGCGTGATAATCATTTGGTTCAGACATGCTTCTTATGGCTTTTCATTTGGCGACATTCATCGCGTGCTACATCCGTTTCAAAGAAACCATGTAAATTATGCTGCCTTACTTGCCTTATTGTTCCCGTGGATTTTTTTGTTAAGATTTGAGTATTCTAAAGGAAGTTTCATAAGATTATTCCTGACTTTGCTGCTTCCTATCTGGCTCATAGCCATTTACCTGAGTTTCACCAGAGCTGCTTACGGTGCCATTTTAATTTCCGCCGTTGCAGGTCTTTTATTATGGTGGAGAAGTTTAATCCCTTTTGTTTATGCTGGTATTATAGTGGTTGTCATTGGTATTTTCTGGCTTACAAACAATAATAAATATTTAGCTTTTGCGCCAAATTATGATCGGACCATTTCTCATACGGAATTCGACAATTTACTGGAAGCGACGGTTAAATTAGAAGATATTAGCACCATGGAACGATTATATCGCTGGGTTGCCGGCGCGAATATGTCTGTAAAAGAACCTGTTGTTGGCTTTGGTCCTGGTAGTTTTGTCCAACATTATAAAGCCTACACAGTAAAAGGTTTTCGCACTTATGTAAGCAATAATGAAGAAAAATCAGGTATTCATAGTTACTTTTTAATGGTACTTGTGGAACAAGGTTTCCCAGGACTTATCATTTTCAGCCTTTTATTGTTAGCTGTTTTAAAAACCGGACAGCGAGTGATAAATGACCCCAGATCTCGTCACCGCCCCTGGATTCCAATGGCTACCATAACCAGTTTCATCGTAATTTTAACTTTTTTGACCATTAATGACCTGGTCGAAACCGACAAAATTGGTTCATTTTTTTTCCTGTTCATTGCCATATTGGTTAATACCGATATTCATTTCTGGGATAAGAAATAACCAAGACAAAGCGCAAGAAATCCAAGAGAGAGGCTTAAAAAAGAATAGAAAAGGGCTATGCCAATATTTCCAATGCGTACGGCTTGCCAATTTTCCAAAATAAGGGTAGAGAAAGTGCTAAATCCACCACAAAATCCGGTGGCTAAAATCAAATAAGAACTATCCGATAAATTCGCACGCATTTTTAGCCCGGCAAGATAACCGAGAATCAAGCAACTCAGGATATTAGCTGACAAGGTAGGTATTGAGAAATTGGAAGCATTAGGCAAATAGTATGTAAACCCAAATCGTGCTAAACTTCCAAGACCTCCACCCAAAAAAACGAACCATATTTTCATCATAATGTTAATTAATTTAAAACCACCTTGCTAAAATGAACTATTTTTTCCCTCTTTTAGCCCTTTTTTCAACATTTTTATCTTAAAATCAAAGGTAAAGAGAATGAAATCAAGGGGGTAAAATTTCTTTTATTATCTTTGTCCACTGTTTTAATAAGAAACAGATTAGAAAACTCATTTTTCCCAATGACGGATTTAAAATCGCAAATAATTCCAGCAAAGCTGCCAAAACATGTTGCCATAATTATGGACGGTAATGGACGCTGGGCAAAGAGTCAGGGTAAGGCCAGGATTTTCGGTCACACCTCTGCGATACAGGCAGTTAGGGAAGTAACGGAAGGAGCTGCAGAGATAGGCGTTGAGTACCTTACCCTATATGCTTTCTCCACAGAAAACTGGGCCAGACCAAAATTCGAGGTCAATGCTTTAATGAACTTATTGGTTGAAACACTAAGTCGCGAACTCGATACGCTGCACAAAAATAATATACGATTACAGGCCATAGGAAATATAGACGGACTTCCTGAATATACCAAAAAAGCACTATTGGCCGGTATCGAAAAAACAAAAGATTATACCAGAATGACCCTCATTTTAGCGCTGAATTATAGCGCTAAATGGGAAATACTGGAGGCTGCAAAAATGATTGCTACCGAAGTTAAAAACGGGTTGCTTTCTCCTGACGAAATTGATGAAAACGTTTTTCAACAAGCGCTTTGTACCCATGGTGTCCCTGATCCTGAACTACTGATAAGGACGAGTGGTGAATACCGCTTAAGTAATTTCCTTCTTTGGCAAATTGCTTACACTGAATTGTACTTTTCGCCTCTATTCTGGCCTGATTTCCGGAAAATTGATCTTTTTACCGCTATTTTGGAATTTCAGAAAAGAGAAAGGCGCTTCGGTCTGACCAGTGAACAACAGGCATTAAATAACACCCCCATACAACCACATTAACCCCTTTTTTCTCTTTGATTGATATATTAAAATGAAAATTAACCATACTTCTTTACGTTTTAGTTTACTCTTCGCCTTAGTTGCTTTGAGTACAACCTTTTTGTCAGGTCAAATTTCAAACGACTCTACACCGACGTTTGATTACTCCAAACCAGGTGAGTTCGAAATAGGCGCTATTTCTGTAACTGGCGCTGAATTTAGTGACGACAATGCAATTATCAGTATTTCCGGCCTTGTTGTTGGAGATAAAGTGAGAATCCCCGGAGCAAAAATTCCCAGGGCTATCAAAAATCTGTGGAACTTGCGACTCTTTACTGATGTGCGTATCATAAAATCCAAAAATATTGGAGATGT
>JANQZX010000058.1:7160-29825 GCA_030728245.1 Saprospiraceae bacterium
CGAAGGAAAGAGATATTATTTTAGAAATTTAACCTGGAAAGGAAACTCTATTTATGATGATAAAACCCTGACCTCCGTTTTAGGTATCGAAAAAGGGGCCGTCTATAATCAGGAGTTGTTAGATAACAGACTTAAATTCAGTCAGGATGGAAGAGATGTTAGTTCTCTTTATATGGATTTTGGTTATTTATTTTTTCAGGTAGATCCGGTAGAAGTTGCCATTATCGGTGATTCCATTGATATCGAATTAAGAATTTTTGAAGGCCCTCAGGCAAATATTGACAAGGTAGTTATTGCTGGAAATGACCGGACACACGAACATGTCATTCGTCGGGAATTAAGAACATTGCCCGCTGAAAAATTTAGCCGTTCTGATATCATTCGCTCTCAAAGAGAGATTACAAATCTAAATTATTTCAACCCTGAAAATATGGGCATCAATACCCCGGTAAATCCTGACAGAGGTACGGTAGATATTGAATATAAAGTCGAAGAAAAGCCATCCGATCAGCTTGAATTATCCGCCGGGTGGGGTGGTTTCAATCGGGTTATCGGTACTTTGGGTGTTTCATTCAATAATTTCTCCCTGAGGAATATCTTTAATAAAGAGGCCTGGAAGCCTCTACCAATGGGCGATGGTCAAAGATTGAGCCTTAGAGCGCAGACAAACGGTGATTTTTACCAGTCTTATAACCTTTCTCTTTCAGAACCCTGGTTAGGAGGTAGGAAGCCAAATTCATTCACCATTGGCGG
Source organism: Saprospiraceae bacterium (assembly GCA_030728245.1). Taxonomy (GTDB): domain Bacteria; phylum Bacteroidota; class Bacteroidia; order Chitinophagales; family Saprospiraceae; genus BJGN01. The sequence continues at coordinate 7,914 of JANQZX010000058.1, forward strand.
ATTCTACAATCGCTTTGCTTACGGTCAGAGAGGAACCAGCACCTATCAGAGCTTGAATATCAAGCAGGGTTCAGTTAGTTTTGGTACCCGTTTGAAATGGCCCGATGACAACTTTGTTGCCAGCACAGCGCTTAACATCCAGACATTGACATTACAAAACTGGCAGGGTTTCCAAACCGATAAAGGTGAGGCCGTTAACATTGGAAATTTCAACAATTTCTCTCTACGCCAAATCGTTTCCCGAAGCTCTATAAATGATCCGTTGTTTCCAAAACAGGGTTCAAATATTTCTCTTTCCGTACAATTTACATTGCCTTATTCCCTTTTCCAACCTAATAAAGATTATACGGACCTACCCGTTGCTGAAAAATTCCGCTACCTCGAATATAATAAATGGCGCTTTGATGCTGAATGGTACACCACTCTTACCGGTAAGTTGGTGCTAAAAGCTGCAGCAAAAATTGGTATTCTGGGAGCCTACAATAAGGATATCGGTGCCCCTCCTTTTGAAAGATTCCAGTTAGGTGGTGATGGTATCAATAACCAACAATTTGGATTTCAAGGGGTTGATATCATTTCCATGAGAGGATACGAAATTAATCAATTGGAAGCCAATATTAGCCCGGGTACGACAACGGGAACAGCGGCAACACCTATTTTTGACAAATTTACCATTGAACTTCGTTATCCGGTGTCATTGAATCCAAGTAGTACCATTTACGTACTTGCCTTCGGTCAAGGTGGTAATGCCTGGCGTTCTATCAGAGATTTCAATCCCTTTGATATGAAAAGATCTGTCGGATTTGGTCTTCGTGTCTTCTTGCCAATGTTCGGTACCTTAGGTTTTGATTATGGCCTTGGTTTTGATAAAGCTAACGCAAAAGGACTTCGTGAATACGGTGATTTCAACATTATATTAGGTTTCGAACCTGAATAAATACTACTCATTTTGTTAGTAAAGAAAAAAGGAAGAGCAAAAACTCTTCCTTTTTTTTTAGTACCCTTTCTGTCTTTCCCAATAATTTTGCTCTTCAATTTCAGCAAGAATCATAAGATAGCTTTGATACCTTGACTCACTAACTGTTGTTTTTTCCAAACCTTCTTTTACGGCACAATTGGGCTCGTTTTTGTGTAAACACTTTCCGCCAAACCTACACTGTTTAGACAATTCAAAAAATTCCCTGAAATTGTGAGCTACCTCCTCTTGTGAAAGGTAGTTAAAACCCAAGGTTTTAATTCCCGGTGTATCGATGATATACCCACCTTTAGAATATGGAAACATTTCAGCAAAAGTAGTAGTGTGCTGTCCTTTTCCGGAATAATCGGAAATAATACCCGTTTTTCGTACGTTGGAAGGATCTAACCTATTTAACAGACTTGACTTTCCCACCCCAGATTGTCCCCCAATGAGAGAAATTTTATTCTTTAACTTATCTGACAAAATATCCAGACCAAGACCAGTTTCGGCGCTTAACAATAAACAATCATATCCGATTTTTTCATACATATTCCGGAGATTATTGAACATCTCCATATCCCCCTCGTTGTAAAGATCTGCTTTGTTAAAAACAATCAATGTGGATATATTATAAGGTTCCGTCATCAATAAAAACCGGTCAATAAACCCTTGTTTTAATTTAGGCCGCACCATGGTAATTACCACAACGGCCTGATCTACGTTACTCGCCAGAAGATGAACCTCATGTTTATTTCGGGGAGATTGTCTTACCACATAATTTTTTCGGGGAAAAATTTCTTTGATGGTACCCTTGCCTATTTCATTATCCGGAATAATTAACACCTGATCTCCAACGGCAATAGGATTAGTGGTTGGTAATCCATCCAATCTAAATTTCCCGGACATCCGACATTCAATAATGGATAAATCTTCCTTCTCTACGACATACCAACTACCTGTTGATTTCAAAACCACCCCTTTTTCAGACATTTATGTACATTTAAATCTTTTGACGAACATTCATTTTTCCAGCACAAACGGCTGACATTTCTCTCAAAAGAGATGGATTTTCCTCTAAAACATTACCAACGACCACAATATCGGCACCTGCATTAAAATGTAAAGCTACTTGTTCTGCACTTTTCACACCACCACCCACTATAAGAGGGCCAGAAATAAGACTTCTGACTTGTTTAATCATTTCACCTGAAACGGGATTTTTTGCTCCCGAGCCTGCATCTAAATAAAACAATTTCAACCCCAACATTTCTCCCGCTAACGCTGTATGAGCGGCAATTCCTGGTTTATCAGCAGGAATCGGCGTTGTATTACTCATATAAGAAGCCGTATTTGGCCTGCCGCCATCTATTAAAAGATAAGCCGTAGCTATTGATTCTAATCCTGATTCTTTGATATAAGATGCGGCAATTACTTGTTGACCGATTAAAAACTCAGGGTTTCTACCAGAAATCAAGGAGAGAAATAAAATAGCATCTGCCAATGCATTTACCTGAAAATAATGCCCGGGAAATAAGATGAGAGGCAAATCTGTATTTTCCTTTAAATATCGAAGACAAGACTCCAATCTATCTTTTTGAATAAAACTACCTCCTATAAAAACATATCCAATACCGGGTAATTGAAGTTGTTCGGTAATAGAAAAAAGATTGTCAGGATTGATTCCATCAGGATCAATCAAAACAGCTAATTTTTTTTTGCCGAGGGCCTGACAAGCAGTCATTTCCGTAAATATGGAAGGCGGGCGATTTGGTTTCATCTGATTGGCTCCTAAATCATTAAATAGACCATCAAAGATAAACAATCAAAAACCATCTTTCGATTTATTTTTCACCTCCATGCTTCCATCAATCGCGCGCATTTGAATTTGATTAAACGATTGATCCGCGTTAAAGCCTTGACTAAAAACAGTATCTTTCGGCGTGGCAATTACCACAAATTTATTGGTATATAAGTTTTGTGTTTCCTCATTCCACGTCAACTCGGGTGATTCCATCACTTCTTTATTAACACTCATCCAGCGCACATTTTTTTTCAAAAAAGTTTTCTTTTTTGATTGATATCTTGCTGCATAATCTGCGGTAAGTGTACTTGTTATTTTTCCTTGCGCGTTAAAAAAATCAATATGAATTCCTTCGGAAAATTCTTGAAATGGGTCACTCGCCTGTAGATGAAAAATCAATACAGGGGCCTTTATTCTAATTCTAACTACCGCAGAGTCAGAATATAATATTTCTACCTCCTTTGTTTTTTCAATTTTCAAATCACTTTCAGAAAAAGTAACGAACTCCTCTGCTTGATCGCAACTAAAAAATACCATGGAAATCAAAAAAAATAAACCCTGATAATTGATAAGCCTCATTTTTAACGCATTAAATGTATATTTCCCGAAAAAGATAAAGCTGTGTCATCTATGAATAAAATGGTGACGGTATATAAATAGACCCCCGTATTTAAAGCAGCGCCTTTTGAATCGGTACCATTCCAACCACTTGTTTCGTCGTTAATTTTTATATTTTCCACCTTATAAATAATACCTCCGTAACGATCATAAATAGTTAAATCCTTTATTAATTTTGCTGATTCATTAGCAAATGCCGTAAAAAAATCATTCACACCGTCATTATTTGGAGAAAAGGCACTGGGAATAAAAACCGGTCTGTTTTTCGCTACCTCGATGCTAATATCATCTTCCGCTACACAACCATCTGGGTTGGTAACCTGTACCTTATAAATAATTTGACTATTAACCCTTTCCTTAGTTCTCGTGCTTGAACAGGTACTGCAAACCACCAGGTCCTGGGGAGTCCATTTATAAAGAACGGGGCTTTGGTTAGCCTGGGCAGTCAATTGAAAATAAGTACCCAAATTTACTAAGGTATCAAGACCTGCAAAAACGGTTAATTTCCCTGGTTGTTTCACAGTAACTTTTTGCTGAACCGTGCAGCCTAAAACATCAGAAATACGCAAAATATAATCTCCCGCAGCCAAATTTTTAAAATTATTCTGGGTTTGAAAAGATCCAACATCGATAGCATAAGAATAAGGAGGCGTTCCACCGGAACCAATAGAAGCGATACTTCCCGCCTTAAATCCAAAACATAGATTATCAATTATCTGAATAGTGCCAATTTGTAAGGACGTCGGTTCAAAAATCTGTTGGAATGTATCCAATTTACAACCATTTCTATCAAAAATAGTCAGACCATAATTCCCTACGCCCAAATCTTTAATGAATGGATCTCTTTCACCACTTTGCCATCTATACACATAATTACCATTACCACCCAGGCCATTCGCTTGTATAGATCCGTCTTTTAACCCGTTACAACTAACATTTATTGGGGATAGATTTACGCTCAAAGGCGGAAAATCATTCACTGAAAAAGAAAAATTTCCCAAACATCTATTTTTATCCCTTACCTGAACCTCATATTTTCCTGCTTTAATATTTGCCAGGGAATTGGCAGACTGAAAACCTTTACTATCCTTCCAGTCATATTCATAAGGTGCATTACCATTGTCGATATTCACTTCAATTTTACCGTCGGAAAACCCAAAACATCGGGGTGGAATAATAGATTCTACCGAAGGATCTAAAATGAGTTCCAATTCCTTTAAATTAAGGGTTGTATCAAAAAGGCATTGATTAGCGTCTTTTACCTGAATTTTATAATTTCCCACGGGCAATCCTGAAAGTAAATTTTGAGTATTAAAACCGGCATTATTCCAGCTATATTGGTAAGGGGCCGTTGCACCCGCCACTTTAAGACGAATGGAACCGTCTAAACCACCGTTACAAGTTGGCATTTTCAATTCAGGAACAATGTCTATTTTTTTGGGACTATTCACAAAAAAAGCTAACGAAGTAGAGCAGGTCGTTTTATCGACGACGGTTACGGTATAATTACCCGTCGCTAATCCTGTTCTAGAACCTTCCGTTTTACCGTCATTCCAACGGTAAACGTAGGGACTGTATTCGTTTGAAATGTCTAAATCAATTTTACCTGTTTCGGTATCAGGACAGGTAATATCTGACACCCTGGTGTTTGTTTTAAAATGATCACTACAGCAGTTTATTTTTATATCGACCACTTTACTCACACTGCAACCTTCAGCGCTCGTTACCCTTAGTAACACCGGCGTAGTTCCCGGCTGATCAAAAACAACAGAATGAGGACCTTTTCCTAAATTATTTTGTATCCTGGCAGCAGGTCCAAATGACCAGTTCCAGGATTGTATTGATCCCGGGGTTGTAGAGTTATCGCTAAAAACAATAGGACTTCCAACGCAAGCCTCTGAAACATCGGTAACGAAGTCCACCTGCGGACCTTTGAATTTGCTTGTTCCACCAAACTTCAATTCATAACCAAAACCTGTTTGACTATAGTTGATGATAACTAAAGCATAAGATTTTCCTACTTCCATAATCGCCGGCTTAACGAAGCTATTTGCCCCATTATTACACCCACAATTTTCAATTTCATCTGTTTCACCTTCTCTCAGACCTGTTGCGCCAGTACAGGCGATCCATCTGTTTATTGGCTCACTAACATTCTCACCTACAATACTATACCTCAGCATTTTCTTATTGCTACAATTATTTAACGCGGTCAATTCATATAAAACCCAATCCAAATCATCACTTGGGTTACTTGGTGTTATTGTGAAAGTCAGCGAACCGGCGGTTTGTATTGTCCATTTATACCAGGTAGATTGTTCTTCAATAACGGGAGCTCTTCCTCCCAAATTATCTGTACAAAAAGCATCATTAATATTATCTAAAACGGCCCCCCGATCTCTGACAGAGCTAACGGTAAATGGTCTGTCGTCACATAAAATGACGGCTGATTGACAATCGCCGGAGGGAGAACCCGCTGAGGTATAACTGTTAACACATAATTTAAAAGTCCCACTATTTGTCCCTCTGGCACTTACCCGCACATAATATTTTTGTCCAACCAGCATGCTACTCGATAAAATCTGGACTACATTATTTGAAGGCGCTCTATTATCGGAAATACAAGCCACCTGTGTTAACACTCCGCAAGATCCTGTATAAATGGCCATTTGTGGCGACCTTAGACTGCCCCCTTTTCCAAGTCGGGTATCTCCAACTACCTGAATACTAATATTAGTTCCCCGTGAGGTAAAAATAAACCATACATCCCGCTGTGTCTCCTGTGGAAAACAGGTAGCCGGTGCAACACCCTCATCTACAGCACCCACAGTAGTAAAAGCCGCTGAATCAGAACACCAATTATCAAGATTTGTAAGTATTCTTGCCTCCTCACACTTATCGTGAGGTACGCTCGCAAAGGAAAAACGTACTAAAGCCTGAAAAATAATTAGCGTAAATAATCTAGTCATATTTAAATGATTATAATATCCTATTAAACGTAAAATTAACATATTAGGTGTACTTTATTTAATAAACTTGACTGTTGGATTACCTCATTTTCTATCCATTTTAATCAAATAGCGTTATATTTACTTTTTAATGCCCCGGCTCATCAAAATTCATCGTTAATGCAGACGCATATTCCCAATATAATCACTTTATTAAATTTGCTTTTTGGTGTTTTCGCTTCCCTTTCCTTGCTCTATGGATCATTGGAATTAGCTCTCTTGTGGATTGGATTAGCTGCATTGGCAGACTTTTTAGACGGATTCGTTGCCAGATGGCTCAATGTTCAATCTCCTTTAGGAAAAGAACTGGACAGCCTGGCAGATATGGTTTCCTTTGGTTTCGTGCCCGGAATTATTTTCTACGGTTTGATTGTCCAAAATCAAACAGGGTCCTGGCCAGATGCATGGCATTGGATAGGAATGCCGGCTTTTGCTATTACCCTTTCCGCCGGACTTCGATTAGGACGATTTAACATAGATATTCGTCAAAATACTGACTTTATTGGCTTACCAACGCCTGCATGCACCCTTTTTGCTGTTGGCCTCCTTCTCATTCATTTGTTTTACAAAGAATCAGTCCTACATAATCTTCTTGATATTAAATTATTAATCGTCTATATTATTGGCCTTAGTCTGCTTATGCAGGCAAATCTGCCAATGTTTAGTTTAAAGATAAAAGGGGGATGGAAAAATAACCAACTTAAAATTATTTTTGCTGTTTTTTGTGCAATAGTGTTAATTTGGCAGCCTAAACTGGCACCATTAACCTGGATAACCAGTTATATTCTATTGTCCTTATTTACTCATTTCTATACTTCAAAAAAAATAATATGAAATTTTTGGCGGAAATTGACATCATGCCTCACAAGGAACTACTTGATCCTCAAGGCAAGACCGTGGCAAAGAATCTTCACCATATTCCTGTAGATGGTATCTTAGATATCAGGGTTGGAAAACACATTCAAGTGCAACTAGAGGCTGAAAATGAATCTGAGGCAAATGATAAAATTAATTTGGCATGTAAAAAATTACTGGCCAATCTGATCATGGAAAATTATACTTTCCACATCAAGGAAATAGATTAATAGGTACCTATGCTATATTTGGTGCCTACGCCCATTGGAAATCTGGAGGACATAACCTTACGTGCCCTTCGCACTTTAAAGGAATGTAATTATGTATTAGCTGAAGATACGCGGACATCGAGGAAATTGCTTGATCATCATGGCATTTCGACCCCCTTACGCCCGTTTCATGCCTTCAACGAACATCATGTGACGGAAAATGTAGTAAAAGAATTACTTTCTGGTATCTCCATCTCTCTTATTTCTGATGCGGGAACACCTGGCATATCTGATCCCGGATTCCTTTTGGTTCGCGCCTGTGTACGCGCCGGAGTTGAAGTAACCTGTCTTCCCGGTGCAACAGCTATAATACCTGCATTAGCCGCCTCGGGATTACCGACGGATAGTTTCCATTATGAAGGATTTTTGCCGCATAAAAAAGGGAGGCAAACCAGATTAAAATATATTGAGCAACTCCCGGAAACCTCCGTCATTTACGAATCCCCACACCGTTTGGTAAAGCTAATAGACGAACTTTCAACTATTTGCGGACCTGACAGGAATGCTTGTGTTTGCAGGGAGCTATCGAAACTACATGAAACATTTCACAGAGGTTCCCTAATGGAACTCCAGACATACTTTAAGGAGCATCCCGATCAGGTTCGCGGCGAAATAGTTTTCCTTCTTGCAGGAAAAAGTTAAACGGCATGCTTTCAAATATGAATAGCACGGTTACTTGTCGCTGCTAAAGCTGCTTCTTTTATAGCTTCAGAGTACGTTGGATGAGCATGACTCATACGGCAAGCGTCTTCAGCTGAAGCTCTGAATTCCATTAAGGTTACCCCTTCCATTATTAAGTCGGCCGCTCTTGCGCCTGTTATATGTAAGCCCAAAATTTCATCTGTCTCAGCATGGCAAAGCATTTTTACCAATCCCTCTATATCTGTGCTTGCCCTAGCTCTTCCCAATGCCTTGAAAGGAAATTTACCTGACTTAAAAGGAATACCTGCCTCCTTCAACTGAGCTTCTGTCTGACCGACACCCGCTACTTCAGGCCAGGTATAAATAACATTGGGAATAAGATTATAGTTAATATGAGGTTTTTGACCCGCCATAACTTCAGCGACAAAAATACCTTCCTCTTCTGCTTTATGCGCCAACATAGGGCCTTGTATAACGTCACCAACAGCATAAATAGTAGGGACAGCCGTTTGTAAATGCTCATTTACTTTTATCTTTCCTTTTGCATCTACTTCTATACCAACATTTTCCAATCCAAGATTATCGGTATATGGCCTTCTACCGATAGAAACCAGGCAATAATCTGCTAAAATTTCTACTTCCGTTTCGGTTCCCTTTTTTTTGTAAAATACAGCTACCGATTTCTCAGAAGGCACAACCCGGGTGACCTGGGCACTCAAATGGAATGTTACGCCCATTTTCTGCATTGATTTTTGTAATTCCTTCACACATTCCGTGTCCATGGAAGGGACTAAGGTATCCATAAACTCAATGACCTCCACTTTAGTGCCTAGTCTGGCATATACTGAACCTAGTTCCAAACCAATAACCCCTCCTCCTATTACAACCATTTTTGCAGGAACCTCCTGAATACCTAAAGCCTCCGTTGAGGTAATCACTCTTTTCTTATCATAATTAAAAGCTTCCGGAACGATAGGTTTTGAACCGGTAGCGATGATAAATTTATGAGATTCCACGACTAAGGCTTCGCCGTCAGTTTTTAAGACCTTAATTTTATTACTGTCAGTAAATGAGGCATGGCCATGAAAAACATCAATCTTGTTTTTTTTCATCAAGAAATCAATGCCCTTTACCGTTTGTTCAACTACCTCGTTTTTACGTTGGATCATTTTGGGCATATCCACACTCAGGCTACCTACGTTTATTCCGTGACTGCTAAATTTTTCCTTAGCTGCAAAATAGTGTTCTGATGAGTCTAACAACGCTTTTGAAGGGATACAACCTACATTTAAACAAGTGCCCCCCAATGAATTATACTTTTCTACCAGGGCAGTTTTCATACCTAATTGCGCACATCTGATAGCGGCTACGTACCCTCCCGGACCTGCACCAATAACTGTTACATCATATTTCATTACTGTCAAAAATTTTTACGAATTTACAAACGAACCATACGATTTACTACTGCAAACAACAATATCTGCTAAATATTTGTTCCCTGTCACATTACATTTAGCCTTTTAAAAGCTAAGCTTCACCTTTTGGGCTATTATCCTCTCTCCTATTTTCATTTGGTTTATTTTCCGGTCTGGTACCACCGCCCTGACGAAATGGAGGACGATTCCCTTGTGGACGGTTACCTTGAGGAGGTCTGTTTCCTTGCGGCCTGTTTCCTTGCGGACGATTTTCACCCGGCGCTCTTTGTTCTGGTCTTGGCCCCTCATTTTGCCTGTTCCCGGTAGGTCTTTCACCCGTGTTTGGCCTTTCGCCGGTATTTGGTCTTTCGCCATGGTTTGGTCGGTTACTTTGTTGGGGCCTGTTTCCTTGCACAGGTCTTTGATCAGACCTGTTATTTTCATGGGGACGGCCACCTTCCGGACGATTTCCTTGCTGCTGTCTATTATCAGGCCTATTTGGACCCGGTCTGTTTGTCGCTTGTTGAGGACGATTATCCGGTTCATTCCTGTCTTGATAACGGCTACTTTTCTTTTTCTTTCTGCGAATTTCTTCAGGTAATTCAACTGCGCCGGTGACATCAGAATAATCCTTTCCACCACCTTCGAACTCCTCTGGTTTGACTAAGCCCTCCATTTCTTTAAAGTCAGGTAAAAAGTTCCCTCTCATGGCAGCATGCTGAATTTCTTTAACCATGTCTATCGTCTGAGGGTATAATTTACCTCTTCCGTGGTCTTGTTCGTATGCATAAAAAAGAAGACCTTTAAAGATATCCGTTTTAACTAAAATAGCTTTTCCCTTTAATGTTTCTATTCTATCTGCACGCTCCGGGAACGATTCTATGGCTTCCATGTAGGTATCCAGTTCAAAATTGAGGCAGCATTTTAACCTACCACATTGACCTGACAATTTTGCCTGATTAATAGCCAGGTTCTGATATCTGGCTGCTGTTGTTGACACTGATTTGAAATCGGACAACCAGGTCGAACAGCACAATTCTCTTCCACAAGAGCCTATGCCCCCAATTCTGGAAGATTCTTGCCGCGCTCCAATTTGCCTCATTTCAATTTTAACTCTAAATTCTCTAGCAAAGATTCTAATCAATTCACGGAAATCCACTCTGCCATCAGCCGTATAATAAAAGGTAGCCTTTCTTTTATCTCCCTGATATTCAACATCTCCGATCTTCATATCTAAATCTAAAGACCTGGAAATGGCTCTGGCTTTGATTAGCGTTGGAATATCCTGTTGACGGGCATCATCCAATCTTTCCAGGTCACGTTCATTAGCTAATCGAATAACCGACGTAAAGACCGTATTTTCTCTTACCCTTTTTTTCTTTAATTGTAAGCGAACCAGCTCCCCCATCAAGGTAACTCTGCCAACGTCATACCCTGTTCCGGTTTCTACGACAACATCGGCGCCAACATAAATTTCAGGTAAATTCTCGAGAATAAAGAAGCCTTTATGTGAGCCATTTTTGAAACTCACCTCCACTAAATCGAACGGATAAGCATCGCGAACATCTAAAGCAGACAACCAATCATAAGTATTGAGTCTATTACATGAACCTGTAGCACAACTACCGTTACTTTTACAACCTTTTACCTCACCATCACTTGTATTACACACTGTACAACCTGCACATCCCATAATTTATTATTTATAATTGTTCCCTATACGGCCTTCTCCAAAATTAAAAATGGATAAAAAGGCTATATATTAAAAAATTTATTTTGCATAATCTGATGAAATTTAATGGACAAATCTAAAAACAAAATTTTAGGATTTGCATTTCTTTCCAGATGTGCAAAATTCTCATCGGCTAAATGAGTCATTTGTTCCAACTGTTTATCGGTCAGAATGGCTCTTAACTTTTCTGAAGTAGCTATCATTTCCTTAGGTATATTTGATTTTTCCTGACCTAAAACAGGTAAAACCAAAAGACCTCTAAAAAAATGCAAACTATATCTGATAAATATTTTTTGTTTCTCCTTTGTCCAAACAGCTATTTCATCTACCCACCGGCTCATTTCCAATCCATTTCCCTTATAACATTTTCTCATCCAGTCAATTAGAATACCAGCATTCAGATCTTCCTGTTCTGCCATTAAAGCAATGGCTTCAGAGAAACTACCGTTAGCCAGTTGAATAACGGTATTGAGTTGTAAGTCGGTAACGGAAGGATAAATGCTCTTCAGTGTTTTATCTAATACCTCGTCAGTCAACAAAGGTACTTTAATCAATTGGCAACGAGACATAATCGTTTGCAATATTTGATCTGATTGTTCTGCAACGAGAATAAAGTGAGTATCCGGTGGAGGTTCCTCCAGTATTTTCAGTAATCTATTGCCCTCTTTACCTAAGTATTCTGGCAACCAGATAATCATTACGCGCACCTCAGCCTCGGCACATTTAAGGCTTAATTTTCTTCTAATGTTAAAACATTCCTCTTTATTGATGTTAGCCTGTTTATTGTCGGCGGCAATTTCATTAATCCAGTCATCTTTTGTAAAATAATGCTTTTTCATCAAAAGGTTTCGCCAAACTGGCAGTAGATTATCACTGGTGACATCTTTTCCTGTTGTTGGAAAAGCAAAATGAACGTCCGGATGAAGGTATTTAAAAGAGCGGTTACAAGACGGACAGGCACCACAGGCTTCTCCCTGAACCGGGCTTGGGCAAACCATGGCATGGGCCATAGCGATAGCCAAAGGCAAAGCGCCAACACCTGAAGAACCTAAAAGCAACACAGCATGAGGAACTTTATGCTGTATTATCATGCTTCGAATATTGTCCTTAACCCTTTCCTGACCTACAACCTCTGAAAATTTCATTTGTGACGTAATATTTTCCCATTCAATACAAAAATAAGGATAATAATGGCTAATGCGCCTCCAGCCAATTATTTCCGCTTTTCACCTCAACCTCGATAGGTACTTTCAAAGAAGGCATGGCATGACACATTTTATCTCTTATGAGCACTGATAATTTTTCAACTTCCGCTTTTGGTACATCAAAAACTAATTCGTCATGTACCTGAAGAATCATTCTCGCGCCCCAATTTCCATTTTTCAATTCTTTATGAATAGAAAGCATGGCCATTTTAATTAAATCGGCAGCTGAACCCTGAATTGGTGTATTAATGGCCATTCTTTCTGCATTACTTTTTTCCAGCGAGCTATTTGAATGAATGTCCCTTAATATTCTTTTTCGACCCATTAATGTCATGACATAACCTTTTTTACGGGCCATATCAACGGTTTTCTCCATATAGGATTTTAGACCGTGATATTGTAAAAAATAAGCATCAATCAACGCTTTCGATTCATTGCGGGAAATTCCCAACTGCTTTGAAAGGTTAGTGGATCCAGCACCATATATGATACTAAAATTAACTGTTTTAGCTCTATATCTTTGCTCTTTAGAAACCTCCTCATAAGGAATGCCAAATACTTTGGCTGCAGTTGCCCTGTGAATATCCTGCCCCTTTTGAAAAGCCTCCAGCATACCTTCATCCCCACTTATTTCCGCAATAATCCTGAGCTCTATTTGTGAATAATCCGCCGCTACTAACACATGATCTTCGTCCCGTGGTATGAATGCTTCCCTCACCTTGGCGCCTTCATCTGTTCGAATAGGAATGTTCTGTAAATTAGGATTATTGGAACTAAGCCTTCCCGTTGCGGTCAATGCCTGATTAAATGAGGAGTGAATTCTTTTAGTGTTCGGGTTCACCATATTGGGAAGAGCGTCAACGTAGGTTGATTTAAGTTTAGACAGACCTCTGTGGTTTAGAATTTCTCCAATGATGGCATGTTGCCCGTCCAGTTCCGCCAGTTTTTCCTCATCCGTAGCATATTGCCCCGATTTTGTTTTCCTCCATTTATAAGGTATTTTTAATTTGTCGAATAAAATTTCCCCAACTTGCTTAGGTGAAGCAATATTAAATGAGGCGCCTGCGAGCTCGTAAATTTTATTTTCAAGAAGTTTTATCTCCTCCTTAAGTTGAATAGAATAAGTATTTAAAAAATCGACATCTACACGGATACCTTCATATTCCATATCTGCTAAAACCTTTAATAGCGGCGCTTCCAAATTATTAAACAGTTCATACAAATTTTCTTTTATCAACAAAGGCTCTAAATGATTTTTCAGCTGCATCGTTATATCTGCGTCTTCCGCTGCATATTCTTTAACATCATTTACCTCAATATCTCTCATGGTCTTCTGCCCCGCCCCTTTTTTACCAATCAGCGAAGTAATAGAAACAGGTTTATAATCGAGGTAAGACTCTGAAAGATAATCCATGTTATGCCTCATTTCAGGTTCCAGAAGATAATGGGCAATCATAGTATCAAAGAACGGACCTGGGAGTTCCACGCCATAATTTTTCATGACCATGGCATCGAACTTAATATTCTGTCCGACCAATATTATTCGATTATTTTCCAGCACAGGTCTTAATAAGTCAACTATTTCCATAGCGATTTTTCTATCCGCCGGAATGGATATATACCATGCGATGCCCTTTTTATAAGCAAAAGAAATACCCACCAGATTAGCTAAGGTAGCGTCAATATTATCTGTTTCTGTATCAAAGCAGAGGGTATCTTGTTGTAAAAGATCCTCGACCAACTTTTTTATTTCTGCATGCTCTTCAACCAAATAATAGGAATGCGGCGTATTTTCGATATTAAAATTGGCAATACGAGCTGTTTTTTCAGTTATATTTTCAGTAGTGTGTTCAACTTCCTTTTCTTCTGGAAAATCAAACGAACCCTGGGCTGAAGTATTTGTAGGAATAGGTTTTGTCGTAGGATCAGGACCTAAAATATTCATAGAAATAGAACGAAACTCTAACTCCTTAAAGAGATCTGCCAATACTGTTCTATCGAGGGGATCGAGGTGCAGATCTGTTACATTAAATTCTATGGGTACATTTATGTCAATCGTCGCCAACTGATAGGACAATCGAGCCTGATCAGCAAATGTTACCAATCGTTCCCCATTTTTACCCTTTATATTTTGAGCATTGGCTAATATATTTTCCAGTGAACCATATTCTTTTAATAATGCCGCGGCTGTTTTAGGACCAATACCGGGAACGCCGGGAATATTATCGACACTATCCCCTTGTAATCCAAGGATATCAATGACCTGATTTACGTTTTGAATATCCCACATTTCACAAATTTCCTTTTCCCCTAGTAATTCTATACCATTGCCTTGTCGGGAAGGTTTATACATGATAATATTAGGCGAAACCAACTGACCATAATCCTTATCAGGAGTGACCATATAAACGGTAAAACCATCATCACCCGCTCTTTTGGCGATGGTACCAATGACATCATCAGCTTCGAAACCGGGAACACAAAGAATGGGAATATGAAAACCCTTCAATATTTTTTGAATCCAGGGAATTGCTACACCAATATCTTCTGGCTGTTCCTCTCTGTTTGCTTTATACTTTGGGTATTGTTCATGTCTGAAAGTTGGACCATGAGGGTCAAAAGCAACCGCTATATGGGTAGGTTTTTCTGTCCTCAACAGATCCCATAACATACGGGTAAATCCATTAATTGCAGAGGTATTCAAACCCTTTGAATTTATCAATGGCCTGGTGATAAATGCAAAATGAGCGCGATATACCAAAGCGTGTCCATCCAAAAGGAATAATTTTTTCTCATTCATCCAAATAATATTTTCAGGTGTTTTTAGTAGACACGTTTTAAAATGTTAGGGCATATTTCATAAGCATTTGCTGATTAATGCTGACAGCTCTTCCCAGACCTCTTACACCATTTGGTTGGCTGTAATCGGTAATTTGCACCAACACGTCACGATCATAATAAGCATTAACCGTTAAAGAAAGTTGAAATCCCTTAATTATTTTCATACTCAAATCATTTGTCCAATACTGTAAATCTACGTATTTAAAATCCTTTAGATAGTTTGAATACAATTGAATAGCGGAGGCATAAGTGAATTTATTTTCCCAAAATTTTGTTTTGTAACTTAATCTCAACAAGGTACCTAACTGTTTATCAATGTTTTCTGCTGAAACAATGGTTCCGGTGGATGATTTTTCCACAGGATTACCGTGAACGCCTAAGAAGGCAATCTCATCATTATTAACAATAATAAATCGACCTGCCAGAGGTGAATAATAAATAGCCCATTTATCATTAGGTCTAAAATCCATTCCGGCAGAGACACTTATCTGAGCAGGTGAAAAAAATAAAGATTGTAATCTGGTGTCTTTCCCAGCTAATTTTTTGAGGAAATTTCCAGGAAAAGAAGCGGGCCCTTTATAGGTAGGAGCAATCTGGCTGATAAAATTAACACCAGAAGCATAAGACAATTTAGATTTACCTGTTGCTTTGATACCCAACCTGGAATCCATTCTTATTTCATCAATTGATTTTTGAAAGGGAACTTTGGTAAGAGTTCCTTGCCCAATGACACCTGCACCTAATCGTTGAACACCAAATTGGGAAACAAAGGTATTATCCCAAACTGCTCTCTTTTTTTTATATTTTGCACTGAAATTAATCGCACCGCCAAATCCTACTCTATTCTGGCCTGAACCAACGCGGGGGTTTAGCTGCAATAGTTGAGCACCATCAACCCCGATGCCCAAACCAATATCCCAAATTGAATCTTTTTTTGTTTTTTTTCCCTCTTCTTTTTTTTGGGCAAATATGGAAGGGATTAGAAGGAAACAAAAAGATACGCAAAGGAACAATTTACCTATCCATTTCATTTGAATCATCTGTTTTAATTAAAGCATATTTTTCGGTCGTCAACTTATTCAAGGGCAAGGTAACCCACGTTTTTTCGTCTGTTTTAACAGTAAAAGATCCTGAATCTATGGCAACAACGATACCTTCAACCTCGTCAATTTTAATGGTATCTCCCACTTGAATTTTATTTCGATTATAATAGCCACTTAAAATATTTGACAATAATGGTTTTGAAGCGGCACCATATCCTATAGCAAAAGCGAGCATAATCCCCGCCAAAATGATAGATAGGTTGATTTGAATAAATCCTGTTTCAATGCCAGACTGTTCCAGTGCGATGAGCGCAATATTGACAAATATAAAATAAAAGACTAAGTTAGAAATGAGGCTTGCCGCAGGAATATCCATAGAATAACAAGCTGTTCTAACAAAACCTCTTAGTAAATCTGCCAGAAAAATGCCAAGCAAAAAGACAAAAATGGCAGAAATTAGACGGGGTAAATAAGTAAATACCAACGTTATTATTTCGGAAAGCGCCTGGACTTCCAATACATCTACTGCAATTAAAACAAAGAGGAAAAAGAAACAATAATAAATAAGTTTGGCAATAATTTTACCTGATCTGAAGCGTAAAGGTGTTTTATTTAATACCTCTATGTTTCCCAATCGTCCTAAAAAATGATCTACCCCGATTTTATCAAAAAACCTGGATACCAATTTGGCAATAATTTTTCCAATAAGTACACCAAGTAATACTAATATCGTGGCAAATAATATCCTCGGAAACAAATTAATGGCATAATTAAGTGTTTGATTTAACGATTGCTCCCAACGAAGCCAAAAAGAATTTGCAGATATATTGACCATTAAATTTTTCATAACGATAATTTTAATCCTTTAATTCAGGTGGATTTGGAAATCTGTTCTTAGCATTCGATTTATTTGTGTCAAGTAAATCTGAAAAAGTCAAAAAGAAATTAGGTACAAATAAATCAACCATTTGACCAACCATTCGAAAAAGGGAAATTCTGCTATGAACACTTTTTCTTATGACCTCCTGTTGAAAAGGTTCTAAGATAAGTTCATTCTCATCGATTAGTTTTTGAAAATTATTCCGACTCATTTCGATTTTTTTTCTTTTTCTTCCAATATCATTCGATTTTTTTGTGCCTTTGCTTTAGCTCTTTTTAGCTGCATCTTAACAGCACTTTCCGATTTTGACACAATTAGAGAAATTTCCTTTATAGATAAATCATCTTGATATTTCATTAATAACATGAGTCTGTCCCCAAGAGCCAGTGAATCCAGAACAGATTTCAGTTGACCAATTTCCATATTCAATAAGACTTCGTCAGAAACCTCGTCTTCTATATCTGTGATTTTATCAAAATCGTCAGAAAATAGTTCCACCGCTTTTTTGGATCGCCTTAAAAAATCGATACAATAATTATAAGTAATGGCATAAACCCATGTCGAGAATCTTGCCTTTTCTTCAAAACGAATCAGATTGAGAAAAATTTTAAGAAAAATTTCCTGTGTTGCATCTCTTGCTAAGCTTTCTTCTTTGAGAATAGAAATACATTTTGCATACACTTTCTTAACATAACGATTATATAGTAAGGAGAAACATTGTTCCGACTGGTATTTGAGATACATTTTAATTACCTCTGAATCGCCCATTTCCTCCTTACAATAAAATTCCAACGTATATCAATTTAGCGAAAAAACCTATTTATACTTTCCCTCTATTTTTTAGAGTCCAGACGGATATAATCATTCGGAAAGGAAATATAATACTGGCCACAATAGCACCGGAACCAAAAAAGACCATTTCAAAGTACATATAATTACCTAATCGCTGTGCTTCATCAGCTGATAAATTACGCATTGGATAATACATTCCTTCCTCATCCAAAAAAGTACGAAAACCATGTAACCCGCTAATAAGGTAGAAAATAAAAGGAATAAAAATGAATACCAACGCCACTTTTACGGCTTGTTGTTTGGCCAGCAACGAATATTTAAGTAAAAATACATATCGGGTGACAAGAATAAAAGTGAAAATAAAAACAATGTTTTCGGTGAAAAAGGGATATTCAACCTTTGAATTTGTCAGTGGTAAAATCACTAAAAAAGCTAAAACAATGGTAAATACCAATATTAGAAGTTCCAAAACAAGAGTGTATTGAAAACCAGATGACTTGTTGTTCAAATTTATTATTAATTTAAAGTTAAATAATTGATTACAAGTAAAAAAGGTAATAAAAAAAGGTAATATAGCATTCCTTTATTCTAATAATTCCGTACCTTCCTAAAGGTAATAAAACTCCAAATTAAACAAATATTTTAAAAAAGTGAATGAACATGGAAACTATTTTGGTGCTTAACGCCGATTACACGCCACTAAATCTAACGACTTTCCGAAGAGCGTTAAAACTCATAATGAAAGGTAAAGCTGAAATTGTTAAAAATGAGGAGGAAGAGGTAATCAGAAGTGAAAAACTGGCATATCCAAAACCATTGATTATACGCCTTTTAAATTACATCAAAAGTAAAATAAAGACATTCAAAGTTAACCGTAGTCGTATTTACAAAAGAGATAATCATGAATGTGCCTATTGTGGTTCAAAAAAACAACTGACTATTGACCACATAATCCCTAAATCGCGAGGGGGAAAGAATACCTGGAACAATCTTATTTCCAGTTGTTTGTCTTGTAATTTAAAAAAAGGAGATCGCACACCCGACGAAGCTGGAATGCCCTTAAGATTTACCGCTAAAGTACCAAATCTATTAAGCTCAGACCTTTATACCTCTAAAATATGGATCGAGTATAAGGAATCCTTTTAAGCATATATTCAACTAATTTGAATACCAACTCTCATCGAATTATTTGATAATGCAAAATTAAAAGCCTCATTCACTTCCTTCAAGGAAAACGTACCTTCCACTAACTGAAGAAAAGGAAATTTAGTATAATGATTCTCTACAAATTGAACCGCGTGAATAAAATCCTGGATATTATAATTATGTAATCCTCTTATATTCAATAGATTTCGCACTATTTTTTCAGCACTTAAACTAATATTCCGATCTGGAAAAACGGCACCCACCCAAACTGCTGTGCCTCCAATTCTTAATACATCCAATGATTGCTCAATCATCGATGGTACGCCTGTAGTTTCAATCATGCCATGAAAAGGATGGTTATTCTTGAAATCCGTAGCTGATCCGGATTTTAAAGCTTCAATACTAAGATAGGTATAATCAACGCCAAATTTCTTTGATTGCTCAAGGCGTTGAGGATTATTCTCAACGACGGAAATTGATTTTGCGCCTAGAGTCTTCAACATGGCACAAGCAGAAAGGCCAAGCATACCTGCACCTAAAACCAAAAAGTGATTATTATGAATTTTATCCAATAAACGGATTGCCCCTGCCATAGTTGCTACGGAACAATTGATTAAGGCGCCTACAGGTAAAGGTATATCTTTTTTTATTTTAGCTACCGGCGTATTTTTTCTTAAAATAAGGTACTGGCTTAATCCTCCGTGTAGCGTACATTCATCATCTAAATACTCATGACCATACTTTATAAGTTCCTCCCCCTTTTGTGGAATGCCTTCCAACGAAAGCATACTTTCTGGATTACTTGAAAAAATGGCCCAACTTATTCTATCCCCTAACTTTAAGTCCACATTTCTTACATCAGAAAAAGGTATTCCGTCACCAAATGCCACAATAATGCCAACCACTTCATGGCCAAGAATAGTAGGGGTTTTTTCCTTTCTTTTTCCGCAAAAAGTATGAAGATCACTTTTACACAACGTAACGTATTCATTTTTGACCAATATTTCCCCTTTTTTTAAAGAAGGAATTGAGATATTATTCAAGGACATTGGTTGATTTGCGCCACTAAAAACTGCTGTAAGAGAAAAATCCATTTAGGTAATTTTCAGGTTAAGATAGATTTATTTTGGATTGTCAGTATAATCCATTGCTAAAGAATCTATGGTTACCTCCTTTTTCTTCATTTTCTTGCGTAGTATTTCACTTTTCGGGAGTAGTAGAAAAGCCATTCCTATTTTCCGTTGACCCACATGATCAAATCCATCCGGATTTATCTTCCTTTGGTCACTGGGATAATTAACTACGCCCGTTGGAGTAGCACCTCTAACAAACATGGTTAAAGAACCGCCTCCGTCCATATTAATAGCATGGGAAGCGCCAAAATATTGATAAAGTAATTCTGTTAATTCCTCTGCGTTTATGCCTTGAGCAGAAGGAGAACGACCATCCACAGATAACAGTATGAGTCTTCGATTTGCCGTTGTAGCAAAAGCCATTCGAGGTCCGAACCCAGCTTGATGCCGATCTGGATGTTCTCCGGGAAGATGCGATTTATCCCCCTCCTTTTGATTAACAAAATATTTACCCACTGGTACACCGTCTGAAATTAGTAATGGTGCACTACTTATTATATTTTCTATTGGTAATTGTTTGTAAACATTCTGATTACCCGGGATGATTGCGAAGCCCCCATCTCCATTTTGAACAAAGGCAGCCTGATGTTTCCAAAACCGTGTATGGCTCGCTGGAATGGTGACCTCCTGATTAACTATCCCTTTGCTTTTATGAAATGAAACATAACCCCCGTCATTCAAATATTCAAAATAACCGCTGTTAACCGCTGCAATAGCTAATGTGGAATCAGCAACATTACTTAGGGTTTTACGATGATCATTAAACCAGGAAAAATCATAGATCAAAGGTGCTGATTCAAGATTTATTATCAATGCATTCATACTTTCCATCTTATTCAACACAGTGTCTTTTCCTAACCAACTAAGCCAAAATACTCCTTTTGTTAATTTTTGAATTTTTCCAGGATTATCTGGAAAACGGGTATTAACACTTTTCAATATTTTATTTGGTGAAGTGCAGGCAGAAAAAAAAATGAGTATGATGATAATACATTGAATTAATCTCATAAAAATAATTTTAATTTAGTTATAAATCTAAATATAGAAGGGATGACCCTTTAAGGCAAGCCTAAACTGTCCTAAAAAGTCATCCCAAAAGGAGTAATTTTAATACCCTTGATTCTGTGAAAACCCAGTTGGATTATTGTATATCTGAACCTGAGAATTTGGAATAGGGAAAAGTAAATTAAAATCCTGTATATTAACTCCAACAGTCTTTAAGGCATCCTTAGCTTTGCCTGTGCGAATCAAATCGTACCAACGATGAAGTTCCAGAGGCAATTCCATGCGGCGTTCCAACAAAATAGCCTCTCTGAATGTAGCCTGATTACTTAATTCTGCTGAAGTGTAAGGAATAGCTCCTGCCCTTGTTCTTACGGTATTCAAGGATGTGAGGGCATCTCCAGAAGATTGATATCCCACTTCATTTAAAGCTTCTGCATACATCAACAAGACATCCGCATAACGCAGTACAGGAAAATCAGTACCAACAACGTTATTGGTTGGTTCTTCGAAAAACTTAAGTGCTGTTTGGTTTTGAGTACCAATTGGTTTTCTCAAGTCAAGCATAGCCT
>JANQZX010000059.1 GCA_030728245.1 Saprospiraceae bacterium
TTTTTCCTGCCGCCTCGATAATTTCAAGTTGTCTATCTGAAATTTTTACTGTGCCTGTCATATCGTAATTTTTTAAAGTTCACCTTTTTCTCCGTTTACCCAACGCATCATCATCACACGTTCTTGCGGAGTTTGTCTCTTAAGTAAGGAAGTAGATATCCAATCAGAATATTTAAAAAGTCAAACAGGTTCCCTTGAAGGTGAACGAGTCAGCTCTCAAATTGCTTTCCTATACGTATGAATTAATCCAATCGCGATGTTATTTTTACCATTCATTTTATGTAGATTTATTAAGTAAGTGAATGTTCGCTCACAAATATAGATGAATTATATTTACCCATGCAGGGTTATTTTGAGAAAACGCCTGAATATGACAAAAGTCATCGGCTTGCTAAAGGGAAATGGCTCCTTTGGGGTTCACCTTGCTTGTGTTGTATATTTTGTTGTAAATAAGCAACCTGACTTCCAGATTTCTGGAACTGCATTGTTTCTTTAACTTTAATAAGGTATGCAAAAATCCAATTTGCACTATTTCATGTTGGAAGCAGCGGAAGTAGAGGGTTAAAAAAAGGTGGATGCCTAAATGTCGAACTTATGTGGTATATACAAAACTTAATATTCAGTCTTGTTTTAAAGTAATTCAACATATTGGACATACAATCCCAATAAAATATGCCAAAATAGATAATGACCAAGTCTTAATGTGAGTGACGCTAAAAACCCCGCATTTTTAAAATAAATTGCTTGAAGATAATTCATTAAAAATCCTGTCAGAAAAGAATAGGTAACAAACCATAATTCCCCATTGGGTAATTGTTCCAAAGGCTCCCTCAAAGAGGTTAAAATAATTGCTGACCATAAAAATATATTGAAATATTTTCCATCTGAGAACCATTTACCTAAAAGTAAAATTAAGGTTATCGGTATAAGTCTGTAAAATACTTCTATTTCTAAAGCTCCTGAAAAATATAAAAAGATAGAATAGGGAAAAGGTTGAAGAAATGGAGGTAATTCAGTGTATGGCTCTGGATGCATTATAAACTTAATTACCCAAACATCAAGTATTCCAAAGGCTGCCCCAATGAGAACGGGTTTTAGAAATTTTTCTGTATTTAAAACCTTTTTGTCCAAAAAATCAGGGAGATTTGCCTTAGACTGTAAGAATAAAAATGGAACACCAAAAAGTAAAATAAGTATATTCTGAAATTCCCAGATACGTAAAAAAGAGTACTCATTTTTAATTGCATTCCCGAAAATTATACCTGCAATACCAAAGGCTAAAAATGAACAGTAAATGATAATATTAACTCTTATGTTGTTCATTGAAGTCATATTTTACATTAATGATTTTACAATCACGTATTTTACTGATATTTTATTCGTTTATAATGAAGTTGGGCTAATCCTTTCTCAAACGATTTTACTGAAACTAATTCTAATTTTTGTTCCGGTCTGCCGTCCTTGAAAAGTTTCGTCCCATTACCAACTAAGATTGGTATGATAGAAATAATGAACTCATCTATAAGGTCTTCTTTCAAAAGTTCATTTACTATTTCAGAACCACCGTCACAATAAATATGCTTTCCCGCCTGTGATTTAAGTCTTGAAACAAGTGATTTCAGGTCCCCCGAGTAATACTTTATAGTCTCTAAATCTTGTTTTGGTGTTCGTGAAATAATATATACTTCTTTGTCCCCGTGTGGAAAATCAATTCCCATTGATTTTACTTTGTCATAAGTTTTGCGTCCTAAAATAACCGTATCTATTGTCTTTACAAATTCCTCATATCCATAATCTTGTTCCTCTTGCTCAACCATAGAAAGAAAACTAAGGTCGTCGTTTGGCTTTGCGATGTAACCGTCTAAACTTGTTGCGATATAAACAATTAAATTTCGTTTACTAAGTTGCAATGTCCAATTAAAGGTTGTTTCAGTTTCACTGATTTTAATAAAACCATTATTTTGAAGTACTTTAAATGACGCTAAATTTGTTTTCTCCGTAGAAGCAGTTATTGACTTAACCAATGGTTGAGTTTTTGTCCATTCAATTATACCTCCAACCATTTCGGACATATAACCTTTTCCTTGAAATTCATTATATGTTCCATAACCAATTTCAATTTCACCCTTTGGATTGGGTTCGCCTATAATACATAAGTCCCCAATCATTTTATTGTCGGCTTTTGAAATGGCCGTCCAAAGCGTTGAATACAAATAATTTTTTGTTTCGTCTGCCACATTGGGCAGTATTGTTTTTTCTAATGCTTCTTTTAGCTCAGAGGAAATGGTTCTTGTTGTTTTATTCAATTTCAATTCTTCTTCCAGTGAGTTATCATTCTCAATATATTTAACTAACTGTTTATAATTCAGTGGTTTTAATATGAGTCTTTTCGTTTCTACCATTCTATCCCCTAGTTTTTGTCTGTGCTTCATTCGTTAAATTATAATAGAAAGCAAACCAGTCCTGTGAAGACCAAATTTAAATCTAATATATTGAAAGGGAAAATACTTGAAAAGGAAATAATCAGGCGGAATTAGAAAGGAAGGTGGCTTCATTAAGAATTTCAGAATTATTAATGACCTGAATGAACTGACATTTTAGTTTAAAAGTGCCTTCAAATGCATTATTTTATCCGAATCTCATTCTTTGAATACTTTTTGTGCTAAGTATTTTTACCCATTTATAAATGAAAATAGATATCTTCAATATCCATTCTAAAAATTCTGGAATATGAGATATTTCATTTGGTTCTCCATCTTGTTTTCTTTACTAAATAGCACCACTCAGATTCCAAAAGATGCAGTGCCCCCTAATATCATTTTCATCCTTGCCGATGATCTGGGTTGGAGCTCCCTTTCTGAACAAATGGATCCAAAAATCTCCGATTCAAAGAGTGATTTCCACCTTACGCCTAATTTAGATCAATTAATGAAATCAGGTGTTCGTTTTACCCAGGGCTATGCTCCCGCTTCCATTTGTTCACCTACCAGAAGAAGTATCCTTTTTGGCCATACGCCAATGAGACAGGATGACGATACATTTAAAAGCAGATATGAACCTGGAAAAAATAGTTATTTAACTATTCCTCAGGTGTTGAAAAAAATAAATCCTGAATATGTCACAGCTCACTTTGGCAAATGGGATTTGCGTATTGGCGTTCCTCCAAGTGCCTTTGGATATGATTTTTCTGATGGTGATAATGGAAATGGACAAGGAAATTCCTCCAATAACGGGGCTGAAAAATGGACCACTTTTTTTACTGAAGATAATCCCAAGCAAATCGATACCCTGACGAATCGTACCAAGCGTTTTATTAGCGAGCAGGTTCATAATAAAAATCCTTTCTTCATCCAGTTATCACACTATGCAACCCATGCCAATACCACGGCAAGGAAAGAAACCATCGCTCGTTTTGAAAAATTGACAAAGGGCAAAAAACACCCAAATGTTGCCTGGGCGGCCATGTTAGCCGATTTAGACGCATCCATAGGCGATTTAGTGGTTCATTTGGATCAATTAGGTGCCCGAAAAAATACTTATCTGTTCTTTATGTCCGATAATGGGGGAGTGGAGTTTATTCCTCCTGTAAAAAACCGTTTGGATCATCCTGATTCTTTCCCTTCTCCAATGAGAAATGCTCCTCTCAGAGGTGGAAAATGGACTTTGTTTGAAGGGGGTATCAGGGTTCCCTTTTTTGTGTCCGGCCCCGATATTCCCGCAAATACCAGCAGTAACCGATACGTTACAGGATATGATTTGCTCGCTACATTCGCCGACATTGCCGGTTCGAAACAACCCAATTCCTTTTCTTTAGATGGAAATAGCTTTAAAACTTCTCTATCAAATCCAAAGACCACATCCGATAGCCGAAATCTTTATTTCCATCGGTTTAATAATGGGTACCCGCATTCGGCTGTCCGTTCAGGCGATTATAAACTGTTGAAATTCTGGAAGACAGGGGAAATTCTTCTTTTTAATTTAAATGAAGATCCTGGTGAAAAAAAGAATCTTGCCACTGTTAATCCTGAAAAGGTGAAAAGTTTGAATAATGCCTTAGACAGCTATTTCAAAGAAGTAAATCCCGCTCTTTTTAATCAATTATCCACCTTAACCTCAAAATAAATGAAGCCATTTTTGAAATACTTAATGATTGCTTTCAGCTTTTCTGCACTTGCCTTTGTCTTTTTCAGTTTCAATACAGAAAAAGCGGCCGCTAAGCGTCCAAATATCATTTATATTTTGGCTGACGATCTTGGATACGGAGATGTATCTTGTTATCAGGCATCAGGAAAAATCCATACGCCAAATATCGATTTGTTAGCTGCTGAAGGTATGCGATTTACCGATATGCACAGCCCCTCCGGCGTATGTACGCCTACCCGATATGGCATCATCACTGGAGAATATCCCTGGCGCTCAAAATTACCTGTGGGTGTTTTACGCGGATATAGCCGAAATCTTATAGATCCGGAAAAGGGAACCGTTGCAGAATTACTTAAAAAGTACGATTATGAAACGGCGGTGGTAGGAAAATGGCACCTTGGCATAGATTGGATTCTGTCCGATAAGGCCCTTGAAAAAGGTCTTGGAAAAGCCCCTGGCTATGGTATTCAGTCTGAAATGGACACCTCTGACATTAATTTTGACAAAAAACCTACTTTTGGACCCAATAATCTGGGCTTCAATTATTCTTATATTCTTCCCGCTTCCTTAGATATGCCCCCCTATTGTTATCTGGAAAACCATCAGTTAACCTCACTTCCTACCTCGTTTACCTCCGGAAATAAGTTGGAAAGTGGCTATACCGGTCCTTTTTGGCGCGCCGGAAAAATGTCACCCGATTTTGATTTTTACGAAGTGTTACCAACGTTCATTAATAAAGCCAAGGCTTTTATCCTGAATCAAAAAAAGGAAAAACCATTTTTCCTTTATCTTCCTCTTGCTGCACCACATACTCCCTGGGTACCCAAAAAGGAATACGTCGGCTCATCTAAAGCAGGTGAATACGGTGATTTTACCCGACAGGTAGATGCCGCAGTGGGTGAATTACTGAAAGTGCTTAAAGAAAAGGGGATTGAAAAAAATACCATGGTCATTTTCACCAGCGATAATGGTCCTTACTGGAGAGAAAATTTTACTGAACAATTTCAACATCGGGCAGCTGGTCCTTTCAGAGGTATGAAGGGCGATGCTTATGAAGGTGGTCACCGGATTCCTTTTATTGTCCGCTGGCCGGAAAAAATAAAGAAGGGATCCGTCTCCGATGCTATCGCTTGCCAGACCAGTCTCCTAGGTACCCTACGTGAATTGCTTTCCGATAAAGACCCCAAATTTGACAGAAAAGATAGCTACA
This sequence comes from Saprospiraceae bacterium, assembly GCA_030728245.1. Taxonomy (GTDB): domain Bacteria; phylum Bacteroidota; class Bacteroidia; order Chitinophagales; family Saprospiraceae; genus BJGN01. The sequence continues at coordinate 5,354 of JANQZX010000059.1, forward strand.
GCATTTTACCCGATTTGTTGGGCAAAACTAATCCTTCTAACACCGAAAAACCAATTATTCACAGTTCTTCAAAAGGATATTTTGGTATCCGTATGGGCGATTGGAAATTGATTGACCAACTCGGCTCTGGCGGATTTACAGCACCTGACAAGGAAAATCCAAAACCTGGCGGACCAAAGGTTCAATTGTATAATCTGAAATCAGACCCTTCGGAAAAGGAAAATGTAGCGTTAAAATATCCAGAAAAAACAGCTGAACTTTTAGCTAAACTGGCTGAAATTAAAAAATA
>JANQZX010000060.1:0-2827 GCA_030728245.1 Saprospiraceae bacterium
CTCATAATCAGGGGGTCGTAGGTTCGAGCCCTACTGGGCCCACATAAGAAAAACTGATTTTCAGGGGTTTATGAAGTAACATTCATAAACCCTTTTTTTACGCCACATCATGAGCCCTAAAATTAATTGAATAGAAAATAGCTGCAATTTTACATCCTGTCAACATATAGTATTCCAATGATCCGGGAGCAGGTTTTTATAGTGAGGTGTTTACGAGCGGTGGGGTTCGAGCGGAGGGGATTTTAACGCGGGGTACACGGAGTTCAGGCGCAGTGTTTCTCAGGGTTTCGAGCGGTGGGGGTTCAAAACAAACAACATTTTTTAATTATTTTATTATGCAATTAAAACAATCTTTAATTGAAGAAATACGCGGTATTATTAATTCCTCACGAGCTAAAGCAATTCGTTCAGTTGACAACGAAAGGGTGCTCATGTACTGGCAAATTGGAAAAGTTATTTTTGAAGAAGAACAAAAAGGAAAATCTCGTGCAGATTATGGGAGTTATTTGATTAAATCAATTTCAGATGAATTTCAACCTCATTTCGGCACTGGATTTACGATTCGACAATTAGAAATGAATAGGCAGTTTTATAGGTCTTTCCAAAATACGAACGCACTGCGTTCGCAATTTAGTTGGACACATTACCGCACCCTTATTCGAATTGATAATCAAGATAAACGAGCATTTTATATTGCCGAAACTGACAAAAATAATTGGACAGCAAGACAATGAATGATTAATCTTGTAAACTTTTTTTAGGACAAGTTGTGTTCGAGCGGAGGGGATTTTAACGCGGAGTTCAGGCGCAGTGTTTCGCAGGGATGTTCGAGCGGTGGGTTTCGAGCGGTGGGTTATTTTGTGCGTGCTGCCCTGACCGTTTGGGCTACTTTTTCAAAATGAAGACCTAAATTTTCGTAGTCTTTGGTTTCCAAAAGAGAGGATAGAAAAAGGGTACCGCCCATACCTAATCCTTTTGCGCCGGCTTTAAAATAGGCTGGAATGTTTTCCAGATTTACCCCACCCGTAGGGAATAATTTCAGCTGCTGGAAAGGAGCCAGCACGTCTTTGATGTAGGAAGGGCCCAGGAGATTGGCGGGAAATACTTTCACTCCGGTAGCGCCCCATTTATTTGCCGAATAAATTTCGAGAGGCGAAAAAGCACCCGGGAATATGGGAATTCCCCATTTTACACATTTTTTAATGACTTTTTCATCGACCACGGGGGTAACAATAAAGGAAGCGCCGGCTTTTACCGCCCTTTTCAAGTCGTTTTTATCGCAAACCGTACCTGCTCCAATATTTAGCGAAGGATAATTTTCAGACAAATGTCGAATGATTTCCTCCGCACCGATGGAATTCATGGTAACCTCCAGATTGGTAAAGCCCGCCTTCATATAATATGGTAAAATAGCTTCGATATCGGCTAAAGGGACATTCCTCAAGATACCAATAACGGGCATTTCATCCCATTTATCTGCCTTAAACTTATTTTTCATTCTTCCTGATATTTGTTGATAAACCATTGACCTTTAAGCAATGCCAGATCGACCATCTCATCGGTCAGTACCTCTGAGCTAATGGAAATACCCAATGTTTTTGCTGCTTCAAGATATAAAGAAAACAGCATTCCTGAGGAACAAATATAGATTTGATCTAATTTTTTATCGGTCAAATAGTTGCATTCTGCGCCGATAAGCAAGCCACTGAGAAAATAATAATTTTCATTTTTGGAAAATTTCTCAAACAAGGCATTGGTTCGCACCATAAAAAGGGCATTCAGGACCGACGATTTTTCCACTGACATAAGCACCCCTTTTTGAAAAGCGGCTAAAGCGGACGAATCAAAATCACCTTTTTCTATGGAACCGTTCAGGATGGAATGTGCGGACAAAACATCAAATATTTCACCCGTCATGAAAGTATGAAAAGAGGAAATCACGTCATTCTCCAAAAAAATATGTTTACTGTGTGTACCCGGTAAAATGAATAAACTGTTACCGGCAGGATGCAACAACTGATATAAACCAACGAGCTGGGTTTCCTCACCGCGCATCACATCATCCTTAGATTTCACGCCGGAGATCAACGAAATTTCATGAGAAAAACCCTTTGGTTGCCATTTTTCAACACTCAACGCGTGACCATTCGCGAAGAAAGGCAACGAGGCATAAGGCAATTCCCTCATGCCAATGGACGAGGACGCCATGCCGGAAATAATCACTTTGACTTTGGCAGACCATTGGATACCCATGGTTTGAAGTTCCGTTTGCAACACATCAAGGAAAAACGCTTCCCTTTCTATACCCGATGCCAGCCAAAGATGATACACTTTCTTCACTCCCTGATCGGAGAAATGTTCCGCCAGGACTTCAAACCGGGGTAACTGAACCCAACGGATCCGAAGATTTGTTGTTCCCCAGTCAATACTTAAAAAAGAAGATTCGTGCATGGGAAGAATGGTACTTTTGAATTAAAGATAAAAGAAAAAAGTTCGTCCGCGGAGGTAAACTTCGATAAATATCTTATAATTTCATCTCGCCGAGAGTAACATTTACGAACAGTATTTCCGCGGTTCTACTCTTCAATAAAAGGAAAATCGTTAAAGTCAGATATATATTTGGATAAGTCAAGTCCTGAGCATGCTATTTTATCACTAGAGTATGAAAAATATAAGTTTAAATTCCCCTCACTTTCAGATCCAATCTTCTCATTTTGTAAATAATCAAGCAGATAATCCTGTCGAATAATAACTGGTTTTGTCCAAAGGTCACTATTTCTTACAATAAAAACGTAATGAACGGGAATATTAGCCAAATTTCTTAATT
>JANQZX010000060.1:2927-5532 GCA_030728245.1 Saprospiraceae bacterium
ACCTGAACTCTTCTTAAAGTACCATTGTCATCCTGAACAACAAATATATCATCACCAACGTCAACTTCTGGTATAGCCACATTCCACCCACGGGTTAAAAACTCAGACATTACTGTCAGGTGCCCAGCTTTCCCTAAATAGAGATGATAATTCTTCTTCATAAGATAACCTTATGAGCATGCAAAATTTTTCCTGTGTGCGTGTCCACAAACTGTATTTCATCAACCTTTTTGTTTAGATCGTTTCGATTGTTAACCCCTAATAATGCAGGATAGATATAGCTTTCAAGTTTCTCATAATAAAGTTCAAAATCACTTTTAGTATCATAAGCAACAAAAATATTATTTGCAGGATGAGCGTCTGGAAACCAGCTCTTTATCAATTGTCTGGCGGATGGTGCAATGCTAAATGTATAGCCATCCATTTGCTTGTTTACACTAATCTTAATTGCTTTCATTTTTATTTTTTAACAAGGTAAAGTTACGATTTACCTCCATTTAAAAGTTCCTTTATTCCGCCGATAGAACCTAAGACATTTGATGCCTCAAAGGGCATGTAAATGACCTTATTGTCTTTGCCACTCACCATTTCCTTTAGGGTATCGATATAGCGGATGGCGAGCAGATAATTCACAGGATCAGTGTTCATGGAAGCGACTGCTTGGGTAATACTTTGAAAAGCGTCAGCTTCCCCTTGTGCCTTCCAGATAATCGATTTTGCCTCCCCTTCTGCTCTTAAAATGAGGGCCTGTTTATCGCCTTCCGCTTTATTAATCTCCGCCGTTTTCATACCCTCAGAAATCAGGATTTGAGAAGCCTTTGAACCTTCCGCTTCCAGGATAGAAGCCCTTTTGGAACGCTCCGCCTGCATCTGTTTTTCCATGGCCTCTCTGATATGAATAGGAGGATTAATATCCTGCAATTCCACACGGTTCACCTTTACGCCCCATTTGTGGGAAGCTTCGTCGAGGACTGCCCTTAATTTACTATTAATGGTGTCGCGGGAAGTGAGCGTAGTATCGAGTTCCATTTCGCCAATGACATTTCGAAGGGTAGTCTGGGTTAATTTTTCTATGGCATCGGGCAGATTTGATATCTCATAAATGGCTTTCACCGGATCGATCACCTGAAAATAAAGGATGGCATTTATTTCCGTTACCACATTGTCCTTAGTGATTACATTTTGCTTTGGAAAATCATATACATTCTCTCGGAGGTCAATTCTGGAGGTACCGATCTTCAGAATAATAGGTCGCCCATCCAAGCTCTCTTTGACATATCGCCACATGATTTCCCTAGGTTTGTCGATAATTGGCCAGATGATATTGATCCCTGCATCGAGGGTACGGTTATACTTTCCAAGTCGTTCAATGACCATGGTTTCTGACTGCTGAACGATTTTAAATCCCATCAAAGCGAAGAGAATGACAAATACAGCGACGAGTACTAAAATAATTGTAAGGCCCATTTTAATTTATTTAAATAATTTCAAATTGATTTAACTACTAATATGGTGCTATTCACCTTTAACACCTCCACTGGGGTGCCCACTTCAATAATTTGATTATCAGCAGATTCAGCTCTCCAGTCATCGCCTGATAATTTAATTCTACCTTCATTTACGGCATTATTTATACGCTCTGTGACCCAACCTTTTTGACCCACGAGCGCCTCTGCATTTGTCTTTACGGCATCGCCTTTACTGCGGGCATAATGTAGCAGAAATGGTCTAATGCCAAAAAAGGAAATCAGGGTGCCGGTTGAAAAGGCAACCAACTGGATTTTAAGGGAAAAATCGAGACCTGATGCCAGGGCAGCTGCAAAACAACCGAAAGCGACACAAAGAGGGAGAAAGGTGGGAACGAATATTTCCACCATTAGAAGAATCAAACCTGCCATGATCCAGATATGCCATATTTCCATATACTTTTTTGATTTTTACTAAAGATAAGGGAAAAAAGTGAATTAAAAAAGTACTGACCTTATTTGGCAAAGATTTAAAATAATAAATAAAAAGGGTGGAATAGGCTGCTTATTTATAACCCCACAAAATTCTTTTATTTCGGGGCTGTCTAAAAAGATAGTCTCTTTTTTTATGCCACTTTATATATTGGGCCAATAAGCCTTTGTGATGGTAAATTATAAAAAATGGATGATTTTATAATATTATGCCCGATGGATATTAGATTTTTACGATGGATTTTATAGTTGAAACTTACCCCTAACACTCGGTTCTGAATCAGGATTTACAGGATTTTGAGGATTATATATTATGTCTTTGTTATAAACATAAAGTTTATTCGTAGATTCGCCATTTAATCTAGATTAAAGGTAATATTTTTTTGCGAAAAACGGTTCTCTCCAAAATTATCCCATATTTTATCTAAAAACAGGTATTTTGATGGGGATATACAAGCAAACTAACCATCCTATGAAAAATAGCTTTATAATTTTCATTTTTGCGTTTTCGATAACTTTGACTTTTGGGCAAAATAACCAGGCAATGGAAACAAAAGCCTCAAAAGCCTTTATCCTTGGCGCGATTGACGAGATTTACTCCAAAGAACTTTCAGAGAACAGAGTTTTAAACATTTATCTTCCAGCAG
>JANQZX010000061.1 GCA_030728245.1 Saprospiraceae bacterium
TGTCTATAAATCATTAGGCCCCTGGCGGCACAATTTCCTGTGTATAAACAGCCCAGGACCCACAGAGATGAAACTTTTAGATAGAACGAGAAACCAACCCGGTCTGCAAAAAAATTACCCTTGGTGCGAAATATCAGAATGAATAACTTATGAATAACAAAATTATTTTGTACCGCCCAAACGAACTTGCTGAACACATTGAGGTTAGATTGGAAGACGAAACCGTTTGGCTAAATAGATAGCAATTATCCGTGTTGTTTGAAAGAGATGTAAAAACTATAGGTAAACATATTTCTAATATCCTAAAAGAAGAATTGGCAAGCATTTCAGTTGTCGCAAATTTTGCGACAACTGCATCAGATGGAAAAATATATCAAACTGGGCATTATAACTTAGATATGATTATCTCAGTTGGTTACAGAGTAAAATCCAAAAAAGGTATCCAATTTAGGACTTGGGCAAGTAAAGTTTTAAAGGAGTATTTACTCAAAGGTTACTCAATTAATAATAGGGTGAATAGACTAGAAAATCATTTTGATGATTTAAAAATCAAGGTTAATGAGATTGAACTTCAAATTAGTTCTCATTTAATTCCAACCAAGGCGTATTCTTTGAAGGACAAGTATTTGATGCTTACGAACTGGCATCCAGAATCATTCGCTCGGCTAAAAGCCATATTATATTAATTGACAATTACATAGACGAAAGTACGCTTACTCATTTAAAAAAAAACATAAGAAGTAACGGTGCTTTTATTAACCAAAACCATTTCAAATCAATTAACATTAGACGTAAAAAAAGCTAACGAACAATATGGCCATATTGAAATTAAATCTTTTGACAAAAGTCACGATCGCTTTTTGATTATTGACAACACGGAGGTATATCATCTGGGTGCATCCCTAAAAGATTTGGGTAAAAAATGGTTTGCATTTTCTAAAATGGATAAAAGTTCGGTGGCAAATATTTTAATGCATGTTCCTATTTCCATAAAATAAAATCTGTCCTAAAAAAGGTGTATGATTTAATAATTCTTTAGGGATAGTCCTAAAATGAATGTACATCTTTAGAACGCTACCGTCTTGTCGTCCATATCATCAGGTTTTAATGTAGAATTTACCCACTTGCACTTGGTTTTGAATCAGGATTTACAGGATTTTGAGGATTAGAGAGGACGTCTCCGGTTTGGAAGTAATGGTTATTCGTAGAGGATTACTTTTTATCATCCTTTTCGCCGATGCGTAACGCATCGGCGAAAAGCTTTGAAATGAAAGTACCGTTTAATAATAACCTTAACTCCCAAACCAACCACGTTATGTTTAATCCTATAAATCCTGAAAATCCTGATTCAAAAATCACTCGCTGCCGCGCGCACTAGATTAAACAGCACCCAACCCTCAACCCTCATTAGCGTTGGGTTTTATATCTTTATCATAATTTGGGTCTTCAAACCAAACCAGTGATTTATCATCCGGATGGCCATTATAGGTAACGGTAATTTCATCTCCAGGGAATATTTCCTTTGTGGCATAAATCTCCATGGTTTCTTCCTCCGGATCTACAAAATACCTCGCATTCGGTTCATAATCATGATTATAGAGAGAGCCAAATCCCAGGGCAATGGCACATTGATTTTCATCGTCACCCCATAGAAAATAATAATCATGTAAGGTAGAATCATGTATTTTCTGAAAATCTTCTTCGGGTAATACAATCATGGGACAAACTTCAATCAATGTTCCTTCTGAAATGTAAATGGCTGAAAATACGCCTCTTCCTCCTTTTTCACTTGGTCCAAAATATATGCCTGTTAATCGTTGCATTACCTGTTTTTTTTGTTCGACAAGATACAAAATAGAGAGATAATGTTGTTTCAATAAATTTTATTACCACTTTTAAACACTTTTAATTACCTGATTAATAGATTGGTATAAAAGTAATTTTTTATTTTTTTAATATAATTATAAACAATAATATGTAAATAACTGATATTATTGTTTTTATTTTTAGCTATTCAGATAATGATTTTTTTCTATATATTTTTTTTAAAAAAAGTGGTAGAAAGTGGTAGAAAGTGGTAATTTTGATTTACATTTGAGAAGCAAAGGAACAAAACAAGATGAATCAACTACTCGGAGAGTACGAATGTAAAATCGATGATAAAAGTCGTATGCGTCTGCCGAGTGGATTAATAAGTCAGTTAGGTAAAAGGGAAACCTATAGTTTTGTTGTGAATAGAGGGTTCGAAAAATGTTTGATGTTGTACCCGGAAGAGGTTTGGTTAAAAACAACATCAGAGATTAATGATTTAAATGTTTACAGTAAAAAAAATAGAGAGTTGGTTAGATATTTTTATCGGGGTGCTCAAAAAGTTGAGATGGATAGCGCTGATAGAATTTTGGTTTCTCGCAGATTATTAGAATATGCCGGTATTGAAAAAGAGGTGATTTTATCTGCGTTTAATGACAGAATTGAAATATGGTCTAAAGAGGTTTTCGATCAGCTCATGGATGATGAGCCGGATGATTTTTCCGATTTGGCAGAAGAGATACTGGGTCGAGGTAAACAACGATTGGATGATTAAAAAGACAAACGTATGTATCACGAACCTGTTTTAGCGAATATTTCCGTAGAAGCTTTAGAAATAAATCCAAACGGAGTTTATGTAGATGCCACTTTTGGGGGCGGCGGACACGCTAAAAGAATTTTAAATAAATTAGGTGACAAAGGTCGCTTAATCGCTTTTGACCAAGATCCCGACGTTATCGGGAATGTAACACACGATGAAAGACTAATTTTTGTACCACACAATTTCAGGTATATCCGTCGGTTTTTAAAATTGAACGGATACCTGAAAGTGGATGGTATCTTAGCCGATTTGGGTGTTTCTTCTTATCAGTTTGACACAGAGTCAAGGGGCTTTAGTTTTCGTATGGATGGTGCTCTCGATATGAGGATGAATCCTACCACAGGAAAATCAGCCGCTGATATTTTAAATACCTATACAGAAGAGCAATTAGTTCATTTGTTTAGTGATTGGGGGGAAGTCAGAAATGCAAAATCCTTAGCCAACGCATTGATTGAGGCCAGAAAGTTAAATCCTTTTAAAGATATACAAGGTTTCTTGAATGTCGTTAATCCGTGGGTTAGGGGAGAAAGACCAAGGTATTTAGCTCAGGTTTTTCAGGCTTTAAGAATTGAGGTGAATGAGGAAATGGTTGTTTTAGCTGATTTTTTAAAGCAATCTGTTGATCTTTTAAATGATGATGGTTTATTAGTTGTAATTTCTTATCATTCCTTAGAAGACCGAATGGCTAAAAACACCTTGCGATATGGAAACCCTGAGGGTACCTTACAGCAAGATTTTTATGGTAATATTTATCGTCCTTTTAATATATTAACAAAAAAGGCAATTACGCCTGATGCCGAGGAAATTAAAAATAATTCCAGAGCCAGGAGTGCCAAGTTAAGAGTAGGCCGAAAACTCCCTGTTTAATAGTTTTGTCCTGAAATGCAGATTGGGCATCTGTAAGCTTTGAGAAAACATTTTTTATGACACGTAATAAGGGGTTGCGAAAGTTTTTATTGTTGGAGTTTCTCGGTTCTGATGAAATATTTAATAAGTTGCTTTATATATTATTTATAGGCTTCCTAGCTATGATTTATATAGCTAATTCACATTTTTCTGAAAGAAGAATTAGAGAAATTCAAGTCCTCCAAGATGACATCAAAGAACTTCGCTGGGAGTATATGACGCTTGCATCGGAGAACAGAGTTAAGGCTCAGCGTTCTCAAATGGCAGATAGATTCGCCATCCTAGGCTTAAAGCCTTTCGAACGCAGTCCTTTTAAACTGGTTGTTAATTCCAAAAAATCCTATTGAGCCATGGAAATCAGAAATGAAGTGCTTTCTAGAATGTATTTTTTGTTGTTTGGACTTGTACTTCCATTTGCTTGTCTCGTTGCTTTCAAAACATATTCTGTTGCTATAAAAGATGGCCAAAAATGGCGAGATATGGGCGCAGCACAGAACATTAAACTTAAAAATCTGGAGGCTCACCGTGGAAATATTCTAACTTCCGATGGATCACTCCTGGCTACTTCCATACCTTATTTTGACGTGTATTTTGATCCAGTAGCACCAGGAGATTTAGATTTTAAGGAAAAAATTGACTCTTTGGCTTTCGTACTTCATTATTCTCTGGGTTGGGATAAAAGCCCATACCAAATTAGTACGCAGCTAAAAAACCTGAGGAAAAGTGAGAAAAACAGGCGATTTCTTATTAAAAAGAAAATTAGCTATACCGAACTTAATAAAATTAAAAACTACCCTCTTTTCCGTTACGGGCAATTTAAAGGAGGTCTCATCATTGAACAGTCCAGTAAAAGAAGAATGCCTTTTAATTTGTTAGCCCAAAGAACTATTGGATATCTTAGGGAGGGTGCTAAGCCAGTAGGTATTGAAGGGTCGTTTAATAATACACTTAAAGGTGCTCCCGGGCAACAATATATGCTCAGAGTGAGCAGAAAAAATGATATCTGGTTGCCTTTGGAAGATCTCAATAGTATTAATCCTAAAGATGGAAGTGATGTGGTTACCACCCTGGACATCAATTTTCAGGAATTAACTGAAAATTCGTTGCTCAAAGCAATGAAATATCACGAGGCCGAATGGGGTACAGCCGTTGTTATGGAAGTTAAAACAGGGGAGATTAAGGCTATCGCCAATTTGGGTAGATTTCAAGACGAATACACCGAGGGGTTCAATTATGCCATTGGTATGTCCGTTGAACCTGGTTCCACTTTCAAGGCCGCTACCATGCTGGCTATCCTTGAAAATACAGACATCGATCTGAATGAGGAGGTTAAAATTTCTAAAGGTGTTGCCGATTTCTATGGAGATAAAATGTTGGATGTAGCTGAAGAAAGTAAGTCCTTAGAATCTATTTCTGTAAGTAGAGCATTTGAAATTTCTTCGAATGTAGGGATGGCGAGAACGCTGAGCCGTTACTTTTCAGGCTCCGTAGAGGAAAGTGAAAAATTATCAGCCGCTCAGTTTTTGAAAACATTGGAGCAATTTAATCTGCATAATACTTCTCAAAAAGATATTGAAGGGGAGGCTTTACCCTATTTTAAAAAAGCATACAGCAGTGAAGATAATTGGAGTGGTACGACACTTCCCTGGATGGCTATTGGATATGAATTAAGTCTGACACCGTTGCAACTCCTTAATTTTTATAATGCTATCGCAAATGATGGCAAATTAATGCGTCCCTTCCTAGTCAAAGGTGTGCAACATGATGGTGCCTGGATTCAGGAGTTTACTCCCGATGTAATGAAAAAGAAGATTGCCAGTACTGAGTCTATTGCTAAAATCAAAGAATTACTGCGTAATGTAGTCGTTCGTGGTACAGCAAGCAAGCTCAGTACTTCCCAGTATTCTTTCGCAGGAAAAACAGGTACGGCGCAAACAAATTATCAAAGACTTTCTTCCAATGAAAAACATAAAGGTGGGTACAGAGCTTCATTTGTTGGTTATTTTCCCGCCGATAATCCTAAGTATTCTTGTGTCGTAGTCATTCATAATCCTCTGAAAAATGGATATTATGGAAGCGATGTAGCAGGTCCGGTTTTTCGCGAAATAGCAGATAAGATTTATTTTTCATCTATTGATCTTCATCCTCCTGTTAATTCAAAAGTAAAACCTCTGCTGGCGCAACTCGATTTACCTGGTTTCGATTTTGGTAATTCAAAGGATATGAAATATCTACTCTCCTTTTTAGATCTTCCGTTTGAAGGTCTCTTCGACTCGAACTGGACGGTGTTAAAGGGAAATGAAAATCATCTCGATATAAAAAAACCAAATATTCAGCAGCATAAAGTCCCTTCCGTCTTAGGCGCCGGATTAAAGGACGCGATCTATTTATTGGAAAATAAGGGATTAAAGGTGTCTATCGAAGGGGTAGGAAAGGTGGTTCATCAATCGGTGCAACCGGGTACGAAAACTAATGGTCAAACGATTCACTTGATGCTACGATGAAAGAATTACAGAATCTACTGATCTCCCAGCCTCATCGAATTCAAAGCGGTAATGCAAATATCTCTGTTACTGGGATAACAGCCGATTCACGTCGTGTGGTTGAAGGGTCTGTTTTCGTTGCAATAAAGGGTGTTCAAACCAATGGTCATCAGTTTATTCAAAATGCAGTCTCACAAGGTGCAACCTGTATTGTTTGTGAATATTGTGACGTAAATATTCCCGATGATATATGTGTTGTGATAGTGGAAAATGCTGGCTACTCCTTTGGTTGGTTGATGTCCGCATGGTATAATTATTCAACCCGGGAGCTCAACGTCGTTGGAGTTACAGGTACAAACGGAAAAACTACCACCGCAACCTTACTTTTTGATCTGTTTACCTGTCTTGGTTATACTTGCGGATTAATTTCAACTATTGAAATTAAAATAGCAAATAGGGTTATTCCAGCTACGCATACCACTCCGGATGCCGCTCAATTGCAAGGTCTATTTTCTGAAATGCTTGCCTTGGGTTGTCAGTATGTTTTCATGGAGGTAAGTTCCCATGCCATTCACCAGCACAGAATTGCGGGTATTCAGTTTAAGGGGGCTATTTTCACTAATATTACACATGACCATTTAGATTATCACGGAACTTTTGACCATTATCTAAAAGCTAAAAAGCAGTTTTTTGACGACTTGCCCAAAAATGCTTTCGCTTTAGTAAATATTGATGACAAAAGGGGAATGGTTATGGTTCAAAATACCAAAGCCGATATTCATACCTATGCGTTAAAAAGAATGGCTTCTTTTAAAACTCGTCTGATAACGAATGGTTTGGAGGGTTTGCATATAGAGACAAACGGTAAAGAGATGTTTACCAGGCTTATGGGTGAATTTAATGCCTATAATTTAACGGCTGTTTATGCTACCGCTTCCTTGCTTGGTATAGAAGATACCTTACTTAGAACCAGGCTGAGCGGTTTAACCGCCGCCGCCGGAAGATTCGATTATTTTAAGGTTCCTCAGACTAACGTAATGGCGATTGTTGATTATGCACATACACCAGATGCCTTGCTTAAAGTCTTGGAAACCATTCATAAAATGAAACCACAAAGCGTAAATGTACTTACAGTTATTGGTTGTGGTGGTGATAGAGATCGCGAAAAAAGACCTAAAATGGCAAAAGTTGCTGCCGATTGGAGCCATTTAATAATATTGACTTCAGATAATCCCAGAACAGAGGAACCGGTAGCCATTATAAATGAAATGGCTGCCGGTCTTTCCTCGGAACAATTAAAGAGCACGCTGCAAATAACCGATCGGCGTGAAGCGATTCGAACCGCTTGTCATTTAGTTAAAAATGGAGATATTCTGTTAGTGGCTGGGAAAGGTCATGAACCTTACCAGGAAATATCGGGCGTTCGATATCCTTTTGATGACAAGGCTGTCCTTCGCGAAACTTTGTTAGGTGATTTTAAAGACTTAAATAATTAATACGCTATGTTAGTTGACCTTTTCGAATGGCTGAATCGTTATAGTGGACACTTTCCAGGGGCGGGTCTTTTTCAATATATTACTTTCCGTGCTGGACTTGCGGTCATTTTTTCATTGCTAATCTCCCTTGTCTTCGGTGGTGCAATTATTAATTATTTACGGAAATTGCAAATTGGTGAGTCTATTCGCGACTTGGGGTTACAAGGTCAAATTCAAAAGCAAGGCACGCCTACCATGGGCGGAATTATTATTATTCTCGCCATTTTAATTCCTACTTTGTTGGTTAGCCGACTTGATAATATCTATATTATTATGATGATCATTGCTACGACCTGGATGGGCGTCATTGGCTTTATAGATGATTATATCAAGGTATTTAAAAAAGATAAGCAGGGTTTAAAGGGTAAATTTAAAATTGCGGGACAGATTGGCCTGGGGCTTATAATTGCGCTCATGATGCTTGGAAGCGACGAAATTGTAGTCCGTATGGTCACTGAAGATGCTGTATTGTTGGGTCTGAACGATCAGGATAAGGTAGGTGATTATATTTATACCCAAACTAATCAGGGTATTTCAGAAAAAGCAGATTATAAAACAACCCTAACGAATATCCCTTTTATGAAGGGTAATCAACTTAATTACGCCGCGTTAATTCCTATTAAAGCGCAGGCGAATAAATATTGGATTTGGCTGATTTTTATCCCAGTCGTTATCTTTATTGTCACGGGGGTGTCTAATGCAGCTAATTTAACAGATGGTTTAGATGGTCTTGCAACAGGCGTTTCAGGGATTATTGCCATGACCTTAGGTATTTTCGCTTATGTTTCTGGAAATGCCATTGCTGCCAATTATCTCAATATCCTTCATCTTCCAGGATCAGGGGAACTGCTTATTTTTACGGGTGCTTTACTCGGAGCTTGCCTTGGATTTTTATGGTATAATAGTTTTCCGGCTCAGATATTTATGGGTGATACAGGAAGTTTGACTTTGGGCGGAATCATAGGGGCTTTAGCAATAATTTTACGTAAGGAATTGATATTGCCAGTTTTATGTGGTGTTTTTGTTATTGAAAGTCTTTCTGTGATTATTCAGGTCGCTTATTTTAAATATACGAAAAAGAAATATGGGGAGGGAAAACGTATTTTTTTAATGTCGCCCATTCACCATCATTTCCAGAAAAAGGGAATTCATGAAGTGAAAATAGTAACCCGTTTTTGGTTGGTAGGTGTCTTATTGGCCGTGTTCACCCTCATAACTCTAAAAATAAGGTAGCGATGATTCAAGGAAAGCGATTACTCATTTTAGGGGGAGGTGAAAGTGGTGTCGGTGCGGCTATTCTTGGTAAAAAACAAGGATGGGAAGTCTTTTTATCTGAAAAAGGGTCTATTTCCGATCACTACCTTCAAGTGTTAAAGCAAAATGATATTCCTTTCGAAATGGGTTCTCATAACTTATTGCGCTTGATGACCGCTGATATTGTCGTAAAAAGTCCGGGAATTCCCGATCATGTTCCCGTAGTTAAACAATTAAGAGAATCAGGTAAAACCATCGTTTCTGAAATTGAATTTGCTTCCTGGTATACCCAATCTTTCATTATTGGCATTACCGGTACAAATGGAAAAACAACCACCACCAGATTGATTTATCATTTGCTAAAAACTGGTGGACTCGATGTGGGTTTAGGTGGTAATATCGGTTTAAGTTTCGCTGCTATGGTGGCACAAGATCCTAAACCTGTTTATGTGCTTGAACTTAGCAGTTTTCAGCTCGATGGCATATTGAAATTCAGACCAGATATCTCTATTTTATTAAATATTACACCAGATCATTTAGACCGTTATCAGTATAAACTCGATGCTTATGCCGATGCGAAATTTAAAATAGCAGAAAATCAATCAGAAGAAAATACTTTTATCATAAATATAGATGACAAAGAAACTGCTCAACGATATAGTAATTATTATTTGACTTCCAGATTTGTGAAGATCTCCCAATCTATGTTGTCTGGTGACTGGCTAAACATAGCCGGTCACCTTTTTAATTTGCAGCATACCGCGCTTTTAGGAAAGCATAATGCAATGAATGCTGCATTTGCCATTCAGACAGCCATCCAGATGGGCGTTTCTCCTGAATTAATTCAGGAAGGTCTTCTTTCGTTTAAAAATGACCCTCATAGATTAGAAAAAATTGCGGAAATTAATCAGGTGCTATTTGTAAACGATAGTAAAGGAACCAACGTAAATGCAGTGTATTTTGCCCTTGAAGCAATGACAAAACCAGTCGTTTGGTTAGCTGGAGGGCTCGATAAGGGAAACGATTATAATGAAATATTACCTTTGATTGCCTCCAGGGTTAAAGCCATTGTTGCTATTGGTGCTGATAATAAACCTCTTAGAAAGGTATTTAAAAATCTGGTGCCTTTTATGGAAATTTCATCTATGCAGGAGGCCGTTAATGAAGCTTTTGTTTTGGCTCAACCGGATGGGGTCGTTTTGCTCTCGCCCGCTTGTGCCAGTTTCGATTTGTATAAAAATTATGAGGATAGGGGAAACCAATTTAGAACGGCGGTCAACGCACTAAAATTGGGAATATGACGGGATTTATAGCAAATCTTAAAACAGAATTAAAGGGAGATAGAGTCATTTGGGTGCTTATCTCTCTAATGACATTGGTTTCTTTGTTAGGCGTTTATTCTTCTACTGGGAGTCTTGCACATAAGGAACAAGGTGGAAATACCGAATATTATGTGATAAAACAAGGTTTCATCGTTCTTTTTGGATTTTTTATCATGTATGTCCTTCATAGATTGCATTATCTACGTTTTCATAGGGTAGCGCCATTTTTATTCATAGTAGCCATCCCTTTGCTAATTTTCACTCTCTTTTTTGGAGTAGATATAAATTCAGCGCGCAGGTGGATCGAAATACCTGTTTTTGGTTTTACTTTTCAATCTTCAGATTTCGCACGATTAGCCCTGATTTTATATTTGGCCAGAACGATTTCCTCGAAACAGTCGATTATTAAGGATTTCAAAAGTGCTTTTTTACCCCTTATATTGCCCGTAATCATCATTTGTTTTCTCATTGCTCCCGCCGATTTATCTACGGCGCTGCTCCTTTTTTCTACCTGTATCGCTATGATGTTTGTTGGAAGGGTCGCCGTTAAGTATATTTTAATGTTAGTTGTTCTGGCTATCATTGCTTTTTCAATACTCATTCTTCTAGGTCACTTTTTTCCGGATTTGGTAAGATTGGCCACCTGGATAGAAAGAATCAGAGAGTTTACCACTGACTCTGATGGAGGCTTTCAGGTACAGCAGTCTAAGGTGGCTATAGCTAATGGTGGTTTCTTTGGTACAGGCCCCGGCCAGAGTATTCAAAGAAATTTTCTTCCTTCTTCTTACGCAGACTTTATTTATGCCATTTTAGTGGAGGAATATGGTTTATTGGGCGGTTTCTTTGTTATTTCCCTTTATTTGGGCTTCTTTTTTAGAATAACTCGTCTGGTAACAAAAAGTACAAAGGCCTTTGGTGCCATCGTAGTTACAGGGCTAGGTTTCAGTTTTGTTTTTCAAGCATTTATAAATATTGCGGTAGCTACTCACCTGGTTCCCGTCACTGGGGTAACTTTACCTATGATAAGTCTGGGTGGGACTTCTATCATCATGAATTGTATCTCATTGGGTATCATTCTTTCGGTAAGTAAATTTGTAGAATCTTCAAATATAAGTACGGATGTTGCAACAAATCAATAAAAAATTGGATAGTGCCGCTCCCCGAATACTTATCAGTGGCGGCGGAACAGGTGGTCATATTTTTCCTGCCATTGCTATGGCTGACGCTATTAAAGTAAAATATCCGGAATCAGATATCTTATTTGTTGGTGCTCAGGAGAAACTGGAAATGCAGGCCGTTCCGAAAGCAGGGTATCCTATTAAAGGTTTATGGATTAGTGGTTTTGATAGAAGTTTTGGATCTAAAAACCTTATGTTTCCAATAAAAGTGATTCACAGTATTTGGAAGGCTATCTCTATCCTTCAACGATTTAAGCCAGATGTGGTGGTTGGTGTTGGAGGTTATGCCAGTGGGCCTGCTTTATTTGCCGCTGTATTGTTGAAAATCCCTACGGTTATTCAAGAACAAAATTCTTATGCAGGTGTAACCAATAAAATTCTGGCCAGATTTGTAGATAAAATAGGGGTTGCCTTTCCAGATATGGATTTGGTTTTTCCGGCAAAAAAGATGGTTTTAACGGGAAATCCTGTTCGAAGTGCTTTATATCCTTCTCAATTACCTGATAGAGACACAGCTTGTCAATATTTTAAGTTGGATCCATTAAAAAAGATCGTTTTTGTTGCGGGGGGAAGCTTGGGCGCCAGAACGTTGAATAATGCAATGATCTTTGGTAAAGATTTGCTTTTGGCTAATCAGGATGTACAATTTATATGGCAGTGTGGAAAGTTTTATGCTTCCTTATGTATGGAAAGTGAGTCAGGTAACTTACCCCAGATTAGGGTTATGCCTTTTATTGAAGACATGTCTATGGCCTATCAGGCAGCTGATTTAGTGGTGTGCAGAGCAGGTGCACTGACCATCGCAGAGATTTGTTTATTGGGTAAGCCTTCTATTTTAATTCCTTCTCCCAATGTGGCAGAAGATCATCAAACGAAAAATGCCTTGAGTTTGCAGCAGAACGCTGCAGCTATGACCATAAAAGACGATCATGTTAAGGATGATCTCCTTCCTGAAGTTTTTAAGTTAATACAAGATGAGGAATGTTTAGTTGCCCTGGGTAGAAATGCCCTTCGATTGGGTTTCCCAGATGCAGCAGAAAAATTAGCGGATATAATTCTTCAATTTGTCCCTTCGGACAAGAAAAAGGTGGCAATATGAAGACATTACAACATCTGAAAAATATTTATTTTATTGGTATTGGTGGTATCGGTATGAGTGCCATTGCCAGATATTTTAATGAAAGGGGCGTCAAAATATATGGGTACGATAAGACCCAGACAATACTCACAAATCTGCTATCGGCAGAAGGCATGGATATTTGCTATGAAAATAATTATACTGAACCTCATTCTTTGAGTATTGACCTGGTAATTTATACACCTGCCGTTCCTCTTTCACATCCAATTTGTGCATTTTTCCAGCGTAGTGGTCTTCCTTTTATGAAACGAGCGGAGATTCTTGGTTTGATTAGTAAAAATATGAAAACTATTGCAATCGGAGGTACGCATGGAAAAACAACAACCTCGTCTATTACCACCCATTTATTAAAAGAAGGTGGCGTTTCATGTACCGCTTTTCTTGGGGGAATTGTTGAAAATTTTGGGGGTAATTATGTTTCAGGTCAATCCGATTGGGTCGTTATTGAAGCCGATGAATTCGATAGGTCTTTCTTACATCTTCATCCGGAAATAGCGGCGATTTTATCAACAGACGCTGATCATCTTGATATTTACGGTTCAATAGAATCACTTTTAGACACAGGATTTAGACCCTTTGCCGCTCAAACGGCCGAAGATGGACTGCTACTGATTCAACAAGCTTCCGTTGATCTATTTCCGAATACTGAAAATAAACGTTCCTTTGGTATAGAGGAGGGAGATTATAAAGCGGTAAATATTAGATTGGAGTCAAATGGTCTGGTCTTCGATTATCAACATAAGGATGTTCTAATAAAAGACCTGAAATTTTCTCTCCCGGGCAGACATAATATTTTAAACGCCGTAGTTGCCATTACGATATCACTTCGACTAGGGATAGATGGAGAGTCTATTCGCAAAAATTTATTGACGTTTAAAGGTATTCAAAGACGATTTGATATTAAGTTGGTGAACAAGAAAATGGTCATCATAAGTGATTATGCACACCACCCAACAGAATTAAATGCTGTAATTTCAGCTGCAAGAGAACTTTATCCTGGTAAAAAAATTACTGCCGTTTTTCAACCTCATCTTTTTAGTAGAACTAAAGATTTTTTAGATGGATTTGCTGAGGCATTGTCAGCTTTAGACAGCCTATTCCTTCTGCCAATCTATCCAGCCAGAGAACAACCAATACCAGGTATTGATTCAG
Source organism: Saprospiraceae bacterium (assembly GCA_030728245.1). Taxonomy (GTDB): domain Bacteria; phylum Bacteroidota; class Bacteroidia; order Chitinophagales; family Saprospiraceae; genus BJGN01. Next base: position 13,598 of record JANQZX010000061.1, read on the forward strand.
CTCTTTTACTTCAAAAGATAAATATCTCAAATAAAAAATTGATTGAAACAGAGGTGTTATTAGAAACATTAAATCAGGTTCAACCTGAAATCTTACTGATGTTGGGAGCGGGTGATTTTGACAAGATGTTACCCCAGATTGTTGATTTATATCACGCCAAATCCTTAAAAGAATAATAATGAAAAATAATATTTCTTCGGGGAAATGGAAGTCTTTTTTGGTAAAAATAGGGGGATTTCTTATATTGGGCCTTATTATTCTGGCAGTGGATATGAGGAAAGAGAAACCTATTGTTGAGATAAATACAGAAATTGAAGCTTTGCCAGATAGTTCCTATTTAATTGAAGAAGAAGACGTTCTCGCTGAGTTAGACAGAGGTTTGGGCTTTCAGGTAATTGGACAGTCTTTCAAAACCATTGATTTGAACAGGATTGAAACGCTGCTTGAAAAGAATTCTTTTATTAAAGATGCCGAAGTTTTTCTGGATAGCCGAAATAGATTAGGCATTCATATTATACAGCGTAAACCTATTGTAAGGATCATTAGTAGTCGTGGAGACCAGTATTATTTAGATGAAGAAGGCATAAAGTTGCCTTTATCGAGACATTTTGCTGTGAACATTATCACTGCTACAGGTGAATATCCTCCTTTCTCTCCTGATTTTTTAACTAAGGATAATGCATTACATGATTTGTTTAAACTTTGTAACGAGATTGAGGCTGATGCTTTTTTAAAATCAATGTTGGTGCAGGTTCATGTGAATCTTAAAAGAGAATTTACACTGGTTCCTATGATTGGGGATCAGAAAATTATATTTGGCGAATTTGATGATTCTATGCAGAAATGGAAAAAGTTAAAGGTATTTTACAAGGAAGCTATGCCTTTTGTAGGTTGGCGTAAATACCGAAACCTAGACCTGAGATTTAGAAATCAGATTGTTTGCAACTAAAATGTTTTAGATTACTTATTTTGACATATTTATTGGGCGTAATTACAAACTACTATGGAAAGAGTTGAAAAAAATCAAGAGGTTGTGTTGGCCATCGACATTGGTACAACAAAAGTCTGTGCCATTGCGGGTTTTAAGAACGATTTAGGGAAACTTGAAGTTCTGGGACTGGGCAAGGTTAACTCAGAAGGTGTCCTCCGGGGGGTGGTATCCAATATTGAGAAAACCGTAAACGCTATTCAAGAGGCTATTGAAATCACCAGACGGTCGGCAAACATCGACTTCAATCTGGTACATGTTGGTATTGCTGGCCAACATATTAAAACTTTACAGCACAGGGGACAATTAGTAAGAGAGTATAGTGATTCTGAAATATCTCAAAAAGATATTGATCGCTTGGTTCATGATATTCACAAATTAGTTCTGCCTCCGGGAGATAAGATTTTACATGCCATTCCACAGGAATTTTCTGTAGATTCAGAGCATGGAATCATAGATCCTATTGGTATGTCTGGCGTTCATTTAGGAGCTAATTTTCATATAATTACAGGGCAAATTACCGCTACGAATAATATTTTCAGATGTGTGGAGCGGGCAGGTGCTAAAGTGGCGAATATGACACTGGAACCTATTGCCTCCGCTATGGCTGTATTGAGTGAGGAGGAAAAACAGGCGGGCGTTGTTCTCATCGATATTGGCGGTGGAACCACAGATATTACCATTTTTTACGAAGGTATTATTAGACATACTTCTGTTATTCCGTTGGGTGGAAATATAGTTACCAAAGACATCAAAGAGGGTTGTACTGTCATGCCACAGCATGCCGAAAATTTGAAAACCCGCTTTGGTTCCGCACTATCTGATGAGGTATTTGACAATAGAATCATATCTATTCCTGGTTTAAGAGGCAGAGAACATAAGGAAATATCTGAAAAAAATCTATCTCTTATTATTCAGGCACGAATGGAAGAAATTTTCGATTACGTTTATGCGGAAATTTCGGCTTCGGGTTACGGTAAAAAGCTCGTGGCAGGTATCGTTTTGACAGGCGGAGGAGCCTTATTGCGTCACGTTGACAAATTGGCAGAATACCACACTGGATTACCAGCCAGAATTGGTCTGCCCATCGAACACCTGGCCCATGGCTACTCTGAAGCATTGTGCAGTCCCATTTATGCTACTGCGGTAGGCCTACTCCTAAGAGGTATCGAAGATAGAGAAAAAGGTAGGTACAAGTCATCTGAAAAGATAGCTAAAACCAAAGATCCTGAAGTAACTAAAATCGAATCTGAACCAACAAAAGGAGGTTTTATTAACATAATCATTGAAAAAACAAGGGAATGGTTTGACGCTGAACCCGATTCAGACCTTTAAACGCTCTATTTTTATTGATTACCCAAAAACGAATACTATGATCTACGAATTTCCAAAAGACGATAGTCCAGTTATAAAAGTAATAGGTGTAGGTGGCGGTGGAAGTAATGCGGTCACCCACATGTTTAAGCAAGGTATTATTGGTGTTGATTTCGCCATTTGTAACACTGATAATCAAGCGATGGAAAATAGCCCTGTGCCAACTAAAATTAGGCTAGGTCCTAATTTAACAGAAGGAAGAGGCGCTGGTTCTAAACCAAATGTCGGAAAACTGGCCTGCGAGGAATCTATAGAAGAGGTGAAGAGGTATATTGAAAATAACTGTAAAATGCTCTTCATCACTGCCGGTATGGGAGGTGGTACGGGAACGGGCGCCGCTCCTATTATTGCCAGAACTGCCAGGGAAATGAATATACTTACCGTGGGTATTGTTACTCTTCCTTTTACTTTCGAGGGAAATAAAAGAACTTCTCAAGGTTATGAAGGCCTTAATGAATTGAAAAATTCTGTTGATACGCTTATTATTATTTCTAATGATAAACTTAGGCAGATTCATGGTAATCTTTCCCTTTCTGACGCTTTTTCAAAAGCTGATAATGTGCTTACTACCGCGGCTAAAGGTATCGCTGAAATAATAACGGTCCCCGGGTATGTAAATGTCGATTTCGAAGACGTTAACACGGTTATGCGTGGGAGCGGTGTGGCCATAATGGGAACAGGTCTCGCCGAAGGTAATGACCGTGCGCGTATCGCAGTTGATCAGGCACTGCATTCTCCACTTCTTGAAGATAATAATATCAATGGGGCAAAACATATCCTTTTGAATATTACCTCTGGTTTGAAGGAAGTTACTATGGATGAAATTTTTGAAATTACAGATTTCGTTAGAGAAGAGGCCGGGGATGATAGTGAAATTATATGGGGTAATTGTTATGACAATAAATTAGGCAATAAAATAAGTGTAACTGTTATAGCCACCGGTTTTGAGCACCAGGTCACCGATAATCTGGACTTTATGCCTCAGAAAAGTCAGGTCACTATAAATTTAGGTGATGCTGTGATTCCAAAAATGCCAGAAACGAATGTTCCGTCAAGTGGTTTAAGTGGTATCGGCTATGAAGGAGGTAATAATACTGGCCGGGTAATTGAATTTGGAGATTCCAATCCAAATAAAATGGAGAATAATAGCAATGGTCAGACAGATCCTTATTTAAAAGATAATAAGAATTTTGCTTCATCGAATGCTTCACCTTTCAAAAACAGAGAGGAAGAAAACAGGAGAAGAGAATCTCTTCGCGCTCAAACGCAAAAGTTAAATAATCCTAAAGTAATTAGTGATTTAGAAAACCAGCCAGCTTATTTACGAAGAAATGTAACGCTGGAAGATGTGCCATCTTCCTCCGATAACAATTTTTCCAGGTATTCTGTCAATTCTTCCAATAATATGGAAATAAGAGAAGGTAACTCCTTTTTGCACGACGCAGTCGATTAGTTAATTTTTACGCCTTAGTTATAACTACTTTAATTTCCATAAAGTAGAAATTATCGGGTGCTTTCTCTTTGGGAGCACCCTTTTTTTTAAGAAAAGATTTTAAAACCATTAACATTTAATTAAATTGTTTGCTACAACATATTAATCCTTTATAAAGTTTACATAATAGAAGATCATTAAAATCTTTTTTTTAATACCCATCCCATGAATATCAAAAAAATTAAATTAGCCCTGACTGTAGGTCTTATTAACTCAGGCACAGGAAGCACTTTAGGTAAGGTGAGAGAATTAATGCTTTTACTAAAAGAAGATGTGGGCGCTATGCTCTCTTCTCAAGAATTAAAGAAAGCGGTGTTAGGTCCAAACATGGTTCAACATTCGTACGCGCTTCAGTTTGAACGCTGTACCTTGAATGTTGATGTGGTTTGTCACCCTCATACTCAGCAAGAAATGGTTCGCACCTTTTATTTTAATTAATTTCTCATTCTACCTTTTAAAACAAATTTTTAACCTGGAGGCTGTCTAATAGATAGTCTCTTTTTTTTTAGGACATTCATTTTATAAACATGCGACCCCTCTGGGGTCGGTTCATTTTTGTTTCCTGACCCCGGAGGGGTCACATATTTATAGACCCGGCGGCATCATTTTATACCTCAATAATAATTTATTATTAATAAAACGTTTGCTTGTTCTTTTAAAAGATTATTTGACCTACCTTTGTGCCCCGAAAAGAAAATTAAAATGCAAATAAGAAACATTGCCATCATCGCTCACGTTGACCATGGCAAAACAACGCTGGTAGATAAAATGCTACTGGCAGGTCGACTCTTTAAAGACCATGAAACACCTGGCGAATTGATCATGGATAGCAATGATCTCGAAAGAGAAAGGGGAATTACCATCCTTGCTAAAAATGTATCCATCCGATATAAGGATTATAAAATTAATATTATCGATACGCCTGGTCACAGTGATTTTGGCGGCGAAGTGGAAAGGGTTCTTAATATGGCCGATGGAGTCCTCCTCCTCGTAGATGCTTTTGAAGGCGCTATGCCCCAAACTCGTTTCGTTCTCCAAAAGGCTTTGGCTTTAGGATTAAAACCTATCGTCGTTATTAATAAGGTCGATAAAGAAAATTGTACTCCATTGGAAGTTCATGAGCAAATCTTTGAACTCATGGCTAACCTGGATGCAACAGAAGATCAACTTGATTTTCCTGTCATTTTTGGTTCCGCTAAAAATGGCTGGATGAGCGAAGATTGGAAAGTGCCGACAGATAATATCTTCCCACTGCTAGATTCCATCGTTACTCATATTCCCCCGCCAAAGGTTTCTGAGGGTACTACCCAAATGATTATTACCTCTCTTGATTATTCCAACTACATTGGTAGGATCGCTATCGGTAGGTTGCAAAGAGGAGTAATTACAGAAGGTCAAATGGTTAGCCTTTGTAAAAAAGATGGTTCTATCGTTAAAAGTAGATTAAAGGCCATTTATGTTTTTGAGGGTTTCGAAAAAGCTAAAGTAACCGAAATTAAAGCAGGTGAAATTGGTGCTATTGTGGGTGTCGATGGCTTCGAAATTGGTGATACTATCGCAGATTTTGAATTTCCAGAGCCTTTACCACCTATTTCAATAGATGAACCTACCATGAGTATGGTTTTCACTATCAATGATTCTCCTTTCTTCGGTCAGGAAGGTAAATTCGTTACCTCAAGACACGTTCGCGAAAGGTTAGAGAAGGAATTAGAAAAAAATCTGGCCCTAAGATTAGAAGATACAGGTTCAGCAGATAGTTTCAGAGTGTTTGGTAGAGGGGTTCTCCACTTAGCAGTTCTCATTGAAACCATGCGCAGAGAAGGATATGAACTTCAAATTGGTCAGCCTCAGGTTATCTTGAAATTGATTGATGGCGAAAAATGTGAACCAATTGAGGAACTAACCATCGATTTGCCAGAATCTGTTTCAGGAAGAGCTATCGAAGCAGTTACAAGAAGAAAAGGTATCCTTCTTTCTATGGAGCCAAAGGCAGATAGAGTAATTCTTAAATTGGAAATTCCTTCAAGAGGTATTATTGGTCTAAGAAATTATTTGTTGACCGCTACCGCCGGTGAGGCTATCATGAATCATAGATTCTTAAATTTCCAACCTTATAAAGGGGATATTCAAGGTCGTCAAAATGGTTCTCTTATCAGTATGGAAAATGGTAAATCCATTCCTTTCTCTATAAATAACCTGCAAGACAGGGGTGTCTTTTTTATAGGTTCTAACGAAGATATTTACGAAGGTCAGGTGGTTGGAGAAAATAACAGACCTGGTGATATGGTAATTAATCTTACCAAAACTAAGAAGTTAACGAACATGAGAGCCTCTGGTTCTGATGATAAATTAAAGTTGATTCCACCTCGTCGCTTCTCTTTAGAAGAAGCATTGGAATATATCCAGGAAGATGAATATGTAGAAGCAACACCAGCCTCTCTGCGTTTGAGAAAAATTTACTTAAAGGAACATGACAGAAAGCGCTATCGCAATAGCAGCTTCTCTCAGGTAGAAGGTTAATAAAAAGGGCGGCAAAAAAAAATTGCCGCCCTTTTTATTTTAGCCTTTATTTTTCTGTTAAAATGATTTTAACGGAGAATGAGTGTTGATTCTGATTTTGCTCCATTCATCTCAAATGCGATAGTATATTTGCCTTTCACCAGATAAATCTGCCCATCTTCCATAGCTTTTATTTTAATTGGCTTTTCTTCCTCTTTAAGATTTTTATTAGCCAGCATTTCTAAGGTTGCAACGGCAGATTCTTTTATGATTCCTTTGTAAGGAACATAATTAAGTCCGTTTGACATCGACACTTCTTGTTCAAACAATAATTCTTTATTGTCGGAATATACCCGCATAAAACCTTTCCCTGCGGTGGATGCATACACTGGTAACAATATGTCAGGAGATACACTCTCCTGCCACGGTGCCATTTTTCTTCCCCAACGAGGGCTTGCAAAAGGTGAGGCTGGTGTAAAAGCGTGCAATGTCTTTGCCATGATCTCTGGCGTAAGCTGTTGTAGTTCTTTGACTGAGGCCAAATAAAGTGATCTGCCATGAGTACCGACGATAATTTCCTTATCCCTTGGATGAATAACCAGGTCATGTACAGAAACGGCAGGAAGATTATTTTCAAATAGTTGAACCTGTTTGCCTCCATTTAATGAACAATATAGGCCATTATCAGTGCCAATATAGAGTAAATTTTCATTGACAGGATCTTCCTTTATCACATTTACAGGCTCATAAGGTAGCCCTTCGCCGATTTGCTTCCATGTTTTTCCATAATCGTCAGAAACGTAAACATAAGGTTTAAAATGATCATTTCTATAACCATTTAAAGTTACATATACCCTTGAAGCCTTAAAAGCAGAGGCTTGAATGCTACTTACCCACAAATTTTGTGGTAATGATTCGTCCAGTCTTTTCCATGTAGTACCCCCGTCAGGACTGAGGTGTATCATACCATCATCGGTACCCACGTAAATTAATCCAAAGGTAACCGGTGATTCGTGAATACAGGAAATGGTACCAAAGGGCACGTCTCCCTTTTTTCCCCCTTTCGTTAAATCTCCACTTATTTCTTTAAAAGAATCTCCCTGATCAAAAGATCGGTGTACTTTATTGGATGCCATATAAAGAATATCCTGATTGTGGATAGATAAATGAATGGGTGTTTCCCAATTCCATCTCAATGGCCGTTCTCCCAGGGCATGTTTAGGCGTAATTCCCTTCCTTTGTCCGGTTTTTGTATTTATTCTAAAATAATTTCCAAATTGAAATCCGGTATATACCGTTTCATTATCTCTGGTATCAATAGCAACTTGCATACCATCGCCACCCATAATCGATTTAAAGGGATAATCACCAGAATCATGCCATTCAGTGTTTGGCTTATTGGTTTTAGGACCCATCCAAACCCCGTTATCTTGCAATCCGCCATAGACTCTGTAGGGTTCTGCCATATCAACAGCCACATGGTAAAACTGACCTAAGGCTGGCGTGTTGCATTTTATCCAATGTTCACCGTTATCATAAGAAATATTTATTCCTCCATCATTACCAAGGATCAAGTGACCGGGTTTTTTGGGATTTACCCAAAGGGCATGATGATCGGAATGCACATTATCACCATTAATTGATTTCCATGTTTTTCCGCCATTTTCAGATGAAAGTACAGGAACACCTAAAACATACAATTGATTTACGCTGGCCGCACGAATTTGAGCAAAATAATAGCCGTAGGTATAATGTACGTTTTCTAAATACCCTTTTTCATGGGTTAATTTCCAGGATTTGCCCATGTCATCAGAACGATACACTTCAAGACCGTGGACGGGAGCATCAAAAAGGGCGGAATTAGCATCTTCTGTATATTCAACAAGGTTCAATGGAGTAATCTCATTCTTTTTGACCAAGTCTAATACTTTTTCAACCGTATATTTAGAAGGTAAGCCATTTTTTTGTAAAAAGTCCTTTATCAGATATTTCTTTTGAGTTAAAAAGACTTCTTTGGACATAGTTCTCAATGATACCTTGGTAAGTTCGTCAGCATTGGCAGTAGATTTATTTTCTTGCCTGAAATAATTGTCGATAGCTGCAAAGAGAACGGTTTTTCCTTGATTTTGCGTTACCTCTAAACCAATTCTTCCCAGACCTTCACCGTCTGGAAAACCTGTATTTGCAGCGGTAATTTTTTGCCACGTTTTACCTCCATCTATACTTTTATGAATAGCTGATCCTTTTCCGGACTCTACAAAATCCCATGCTTCCCTCGATTTAGTCCAGGTGGCTGCATAAAGAATCTGAGGAGAGGAAGGGTCTCCAATTAAATCGACGGCCCCTGTCAGTGGGTCAATTTTTAAGGTATGTTTCCAGCTAAGTCCACCATCTTCAGTCATAAATACACCTCTTTCCTCATTTGGCGAATAAAGATGTCCTAAAACAGCAACCCAAACCTTATTGGGATCTTTAGGATGGAGGCGTATTCTACCAATATGGTGAGATTCTGGAAGACCTTTAAAGGACCAGGTATTTCCTCCGTCTGTACTTTTGTACATTCCCGTACCAGCGTAGGAAGACCTGCTTGAATTTACTTCGCCTGTTCCTACCCAAATGATATTTCTGGCCCAATCTACGGCAATGTCGCCTATGGTCATGACAATTTCCTTGTCAAATAAAGGCTTAAAAGTGCGTCCATTATTTTCTGTTTTCCAGAGTCCTCCAGAAGCATAAGCTACATAAAATTGAGTTGGATCATTTGGATTAACATCCAGGTCCGACACTCTGCCGCTCATCACGGTAGGCCCGATAGATTGAAATGACAAACCACTAACTACGGAATTTTTACGAAGTTCAGCTCTTTTCATTGCATTTTCCAAACGTTCCTTTGCGGAGCTGGCAGGGTATTGAGCTATTAAGAAATGACTACTAAAAAGGAGTAGAGTGAATAAAAATAAACGGTTTAAAAGCATAAAAATCAATTAAAGTTATGAAACAGATAAGTATAAATAAAAATACCATTTTTAAGCAAAGTAATGGGGAAAAATTTGTTTATTTTTTAACGTCGCTTTTGTTTAATTTTGGCAAATGAAGCAAATAGATCGATTGGTGTTGAGGAGTTTCCTTCCTCCTTTTATTGTTTCTTTTTTAATCGCCTCTTTCGTTCTGGTGATGCAAATGCTTTGGCTGTATATAGATGACATTGCAGGAAAGGGCTTAGGTATATGGCTGGTATTGGAACTCCTTTTTTACCGGAGTGTCGGTATCATTCCCATGTCTCTGCCATTGGGTATTTTACTGGCCTCGGTAATGACCCTTGGTTCAATGGGAGAATTTTTTGAACTTTCAAGTTTTAAATCCGGGGGTATTTCTCTTTTTAGAATAATGAGAGCCATCCTTTTTTTTGGCTTGTTTTCTATCCTTTTTTCTCTCTATTGCTCCAATACTCTTATTCCAATCGCCAATCTGAAATTTGGTTCCAGGATGTTTGATATTAAACAGAAAAAGCCTGCATTAAGATTGGAAACGGGCATTTTCAACGACGATCTTGAGGGGTATGCCATTCATATAGGTACAAAAAAATCAGACGGTAAATCTATTGAGGATGTGCTAATATATGATCATACGGAATCAAATGTTGGTAAATACAAAACCGTTAAAGCTCAGAACGGTGAACTTGTCATTACCGCAGATGGTAAATATATGGTGATGATTCTTGAAAATGGCATGCAATACATTGAAAATGGTAATAATTTATCTCCGGGAGAAGGCAAATATCCTTTTACCAGAACCCAGTTTTCAAGGTGGCAAAAGGTTTTTGATTTGAGCGAATTCGAATTGTCGAGAACCAACGAAGGTCTGTTTAAAGGGAATCGTTCTATGATGAGTAGTGGAGAATTAGCTATGGCGGTAGATTCAATTTCCCGCGATATGGATAAAAAAGGTAAGGAAATGGGGAATTATATGGTTGGTTTTTTACCGTATCTAAAAACAGATTCTTTATATCTAGCTAAAGTTCCTGAAGCAGTTACCTCCGATATTCCCCCGGAAAGTAATCCGTCCTACTCAAAACCGGATATTCAGAATGTGGAGAATTCTTCCCCCGATCCCGATCCGTATAAGTATCAGGTCGATTTGGGTACGCCTGCCAAGAGGTTAACTGAAATAAAATTTGATACCGTTAAACGTCTGCTCAGTACCTTTGAACCATTCGAACAAACGCAGTTGTCAAGTAAGGCAAAGAGTATTATTCGTACCATTGGAACCCAATCTGGCGCAACGGCTGAATCGGTTAGACAATTGAATGATTCCAGAGTTAAACATATTTATGATTTAAATGCAAAATATAGTATCGCCGTTGCCTGTTTTTTATTCGTTTTAATAGGTGCCCCAATGGGAGCTATCGTTAGAAAAGGTGGATTTGGATACCCCATATTAATTTCTACCTTGTTTTTTATGATTTTTGTTGTGTTAACTATCGTTTGTAGAAAAGTGGCAGAAAGCCTCATTATTCCTGCTATTGCTGCCGCTTGGTTGCCAAATATTATTTTGTTTCCCGTAGCTATGCTTCTTACTTGGTTAGCTATGAATGACTCAAGTTTATCCTTTTCCATGCCAGGTATATTAAAGTTTAAAAGGAATGGTGTTTCTAAAAAATAATAGGTTCTTCTTCACTTTTTTTGCTTTTTGGCAAGGTATATTACTAATCTACCTGTTTTTTTTTCCTAAAGGGCAGGAGTTTCTATTATTAAATAGGTTTCACCATTTATACCTGGATATTTTTTTTAAATCAATCACATTTTTAGGAGATTGGCCTGCCTATATTTTTGCCTTAGCCTTTTTATTTTCAAAGCTAAAGTTCAGAGCCTTTTATGTCGTAATGTTAGTAAGCATTTTAGTACCCATTACTTCTTACATTTCAAAAGCTAACTTCAAACAACCGAGGCCAGCGCATTATTTTCAGGATAAACCTGTATTTAATGACCTTCAAAAGGTCGATGGGGTAGTTTTGCATACAGGTTTTTCCAGCTTTCCTTCAGGTCATACTATGTCAGCTTTCGCCGTTTTTTCCTTATTAGCTTTTTTTACCGGTCATTCAAAGCGGCAGATTTTTTTGTTCGTTTCTCTGGCTATTTTAGTGGCTGCTTCCAGAGTGTATTTAATTCAACATTTTGTAGAGGACGTATGGATGGGTTCTTTATTGGGCGTTATGCTGGCCTATTTAATTTTTCAGGTATTTCATATATTTTCTGCGACATCGAAACAGAGCGGGGAAGGCGTCCTTCAATGATATTATAACCTCGTTGAAAAAGGTAATTCTGGTAAATGTGAAGAGGGTGGTAGGGGCATCATTATTCTCCAATGTTTAGGAAAATAATTATTGTATCGGTGTCCTATAGCTTTATACCAACCCAGAGAAAGTCCATTGTAGGACATTTTTCCCCATCCAACATTAGGCGGAGCACTATTTGAAACTTCTTTTTTAAGGTATAATAAGGCCTCATGCCGTTCCAGTTCCCAATGGGGTACCTCCTCATTTATATACGAACTCAAAGCGAGTTCTTGTTCGGGAATGAAATCATTACCTTTAGATGCGCCCAATAGTAAAATGGGGTCTATAAATGGTAAATATTGGCTTATAAGATTAAATTCCTCAAATAAATCTTCTGGGACACCGTAATAGTTTCCACTATTATCCTGAACACCAACAAGTTGGTTGTCTTTTTTTAAAAAGGCTGACAAAGCATCGGGGAAATTTATTTTTTTTCTTGGCACCTTTACGTTTCTTTTTTCCTGTTCGGTTAGAGAATTTCTCTCCTTAGAACCTATTTTTTGCAGTACGGCTAAATAAAATCCCTCCCCATTTACCCTGTGAGGAAAACATTGAAAGCCTCCCTTTTCAGTGTTTATAATACCCCATTGTGGTGGTACCTCCATGGGTACTATCTCCAATGAAAATGTCTGACAAAGCCAGGCGATTTGGTCATCATTTTCCTGGGTATTATAGGTGCAGGTGCTATATATTAAATATCCTCCTTCCTTAAGTAAGGCAGGAATGGGTGAAAGGATCCGTTTTTGCCTGGATGCACAATGATTCACATGTTCCAGCGACCATTCGTCTCTAGCTTTTACATCTTTTCTAAACAATCCTTCGCCAGAACAGGGAGCGTCTAATAATATCAAATCGAAAAGGGGAGGAAGAGTGCTAAATACAGGTACTTCAAAGGAGGAAACAAAAACATTGGCATAGCCCCATTTAGCAAGATTTTGTTTTAAAATGGGCACTCTCGATTTAATGACTTCATTAGCCAGGAGAAAGCCATTTTTTTCGCTGGCTATTTCCGCTAAAATGGTGCTTTTACCCCCAGGTGCCGCTGCTAAATCAAGAATGAATGGTTTCTTCGTTGTTGCCAAAAGTTTTTTGGCCACCCATTCCACAAACATTGAACTTGGATCTTGTACGTAATAAGCACCTGCGTGAAAGGATGGGTCTAAGGTGAAATTAGGTCTGTTTTCAAGAGTGAATCCTCGTTGTGTCCAGGGAACAGGCTTTCCGGACTCATTCAATCCTGACGCTTTTAATGGGTTAAAACGGATGCCGGTGACCGAGGCAGTCGATGTTACAGAGGAAATAAATTCTGATAATTCAGTTTCGTCTAATATATTTCCCATTTGATGAATAAAATCAATGGGTAATTCACCTTTCTCCATGTTTAAATCTTTGTGATATGTATATACTTAGCTAAAATCCAGTTGTTTACATCTGGTAAAACACGGGTAAAGTAAATAATTGAAAAATAAATAAGGGTCATTAGAGGTGCTCTGTACGCCAAATCGATGTATGCTTTTGGATATATTGGTATATACCAAACGGCTAGCCAACAGATAATTCCAGCTAAAAATATTTTGAAATAGGCCTTTGTAAAAGGATGAAATTTCCAGTGAATATAATTGAATACTAAATAAATAGAACTTGTGATAATGATGGTTAGCGACGTGGCCATAGCCGCTCCTACTACACCAAAATACTTGATGAATACGAAATTAGATCCAATAGTCAAAATGGCCATGAATGTTTTAGCCAGGAGATCAAATTTGTACTTAATTGAATGAATAAGAATAAGGGAAGAAAACCCGGTCATCATGGCAAATATTTGACCAAAACCAAGATAAATGGCAATAGGTATGCCCGATCTGTAGGGTTCACCAAGAACTTTAACCGCGTTGTGAAGATTTCCAAGTACCCCAGCATAAACTAATACACCTAAAACTAAAACAACCTTGGTGGTACGTTGATTTAATAAATGTATCTCGTGTATCTCTCCTTTTTTCCAGTGTTCAGCTATTTGTGGTGATATAACGGCACCAAAAGCATTCACCGGCATGGTGATGGTGGTAGAAACAAAATAAAAAACAGCGTAAATACCTGCCATGGTAAAGTCAATCATTCCTGAAATCATCATGGTATCAATATAGGCAATCAGATTATTACTTAATCCAGTAAACATGATGAATAGGGAATAGGTAAATATAGGTTTTAAATAAGGTGATGTTAAAATGGGTTTTAACGACGCATAACCTAAATATCCCCGCCATTCGATGTGCAATACCAGTAAAAAAATACTCAACAATCCCTTAATTCCATACAAATCGAGAAATAATTTGAGATCAATCAGGTCGTAATAATATAAGATAATAAGTAGGGTGGTAATAGCTCTGGAAAAAATCTGCGTCAGAAAAATATTAAATAATGGACGTTGTCTGGCTGTATTAAAGGCATCTAAAATACTGAGTAAGGTATAGGTGAGTAGATTAAAAAAGATGAGGTAAAAATATTGGCGGGCTAATTCCCGACTTGCTACATCTTTTATATTCAGTATGATATCCCATTTGAAGTAATAAAGAATAATACCTCCCAGGATAATGGCCATAACGCCAATGAATAAAATGAAAGTAAAAAATGAATCCCTGGTTTTTTTTTCGTCTTTGAAATAAGGATAAAACCGGATAACTGCGCCGGGTAAGCCGAGCAGGACAAAGGTGATTATCAAATTATTTGTAAAAGAGAGGGTCTGAATAAAGCCAAATATACTGGCGCCCAGTATTTTGGGGAAAAGAAGGGTACTATTTACGAAGCCCCATAAAACACCCGTGTAAAGAATAACGGTACCTGCAAGACCTTGTTTTTTCATAGTTCCCGATAATCCAACTAGGCATGATTATTTAGAAAGTAATATCGACATCTACATCGTAAGGGTAGGTAATCAAATAATTTAGGGCTTCCGTGAAGTCGTAGTCGTCGTAAACGACTTGATAAAGCATTTTTGTAATGGGCAATCTAAGTTTTAATTTTATAGCCAGATGATGAAATAAGTAAAGTGTTCTTAACCCTTCGGCGAGTTCAGGGGTGTTTTCAATCAAAGAAATGCGCTTTTCACCCTTCCCCAGTTTAAATCCAAAGGTATAATT
>JANQZX010000062.1 GCA_030728245.1 Saprospiraceae bacterium
CCGGAGCGGGGATATTGTTAATCAATCCATCCCAACGGAAACCATTGCCAATGTTTTCTTTCAATAAGCGTCCGAATCTGTCAAAGATGAACACTTTAGCATTTGGCAGCAAATCCAGTTCAGGGATAGACCAATAATCATTAACGCCGTCGCCATTTGGAGAGAAATAATCACTCACTTTAATCATTTCACTGTCCAGTACCTTCACCGATACCTCACAGGTTTTTCCGCCAATCTGCAAGGAAAAAATGGCAGTACCTGCACTGGAAGGTTTTCCAAGCAGATTGAATTTTAATACACCACCCGACCTGTTAAGCAACAGGGAATCTGCTTTTAAAACGAGTCCGTTAACACCTTGTGAAGACAGCGAAACAGGCGCAGTTTTTACATTATTTCCCCCTAAATAGTTAATACTCACTTCTCCGGAATATTCCAGATTTTTACCCACGGCCGAGGGATTCAAGGAAAGGTTGTCACAACGCAAAACCGACAATTCAGGTTGGGGAATATAAACCCGTAGTTTGATCGGGCAGGTTTTGGTTCCAAAAACAAGATTAAACAGAGCAATTCCCGTGTCGGCAGGCACCCCTTTTAGCACCAGTTCGATGGAGCCATTGCCTTTCGCTAATTTACCTGTTGGCAAGGTCATTGTCAGACCATTAATCGAAGAAGAAGATATATTTAGACCCAGATAATTAGCGCCATTACCACCTAAGTAAGGTAAAATGACTACGCCATTATACATTTCCCCTTTCAATAAAACAGGGTTGTCAATCACATAATTATCGCAGGAAAGGGAGGATACAGACGAAGCCAGTTCGTAAATAGACGGCTGTTGAATGCCTTGATTTACATTATAAGCATTCGCTATTTCATTAGCATAAAGCAATTGACCAAAGGAAAATTCTATTGATCCATTTCCCGTATTCTCCAGGCTCCCTCCTGAGGAAGCAGCACTGACAATAGTGGTGTCCTGGGCTTTGGAAACAATAGGTGTCAATAAAAAAAGGATAGCCAATCCAAATACAACAT
>JANQZX010000063.1 GCA_030728245.1 Saprospiraceae bacterium
CCAATAGGTAATGAAAGGCACGCGGGTTCCTGCTTCATAGAGGCTATATTTTCCGCCCCTCAAGTCAGCAAATGGAGTATGCTTTCCCACTTTTTCAACCGCGTCGTCATAGTAACCGTCATTTAAAACAGGCCCATTATCGCTTGTAAAAACAATAAGGGTATTTTCCAACATCTTTAGTTCCTTCAATTTCTTAAATAATTCACCTACACACCAGTCCGCTTCGAGAATCGCATCTCCCCTTGGTCCCATTCCTGAGGTGCCAACAAACCGGGGATGAGGAACGCGTGGAACATGAGGTTGGTGAAGTGCAAAATATAAGAAAAATGGCTTATTCTGTGAAGATTGGATAAATTCGAGCCCTTTTTGAAGAAAAATATCGTTCATATCCTCGTCTATCCACAAGGCATTTTTGCCACCTTTCATGAACCCAATTCTTGGAATACCATTATGAACACTTTGATTATGCCCATGATGCCACTTCATTTTGGTCATTAACTGAGGGTGGGTAATGGCCGTTGGCTCATTGTCAAAATTTTGCTGATAACTAACAAATAATGGGTCTTTTTCTTCTAAGCCCACTACCTTATTATTTTCAATATATACGGTTGGCACTCTGTCTGTGGTAGCGGCCATGATAAATGAATAATCAAAGCCCACATCGGAAGGAGCAAACGATATCTTTTTATTCCAGTCAATCACACCATTTCCCAGACCTAAATGCCATTTCCCAACGACGGCTGTGGTATAATTTGCCTTTTTTAAAACCTTTGGTAAGGTCGTCAGTGAGGTATCGATAATCAGGGGAGCGTCACCAGGTAATATTTTAGCCTGGCTATTTTTCCATGGATATAATCCTGTAAGCAGGGCATATCTACTGGGGGTACAAGTAGCCGAGGTAGCATATCCTTTATTAAAACGAACCCCATTTTTGGCTAAAAAATCAATATTTGGCGTATTGAGCGCCCCTTTTTTATAAGCGCTCACATCTCCAACACCCAAATCGTCCAGATTGATGATAATGATATTGGGCTTTTTTACCTGTCCGTTTACGGAACCAAAAAGAGATGAAAAGGCGGCGAGCGCAAGAAGAATTTTATACATAAAAATATTATTTCCCGAGAAGGATATTAATCCCTTTTATAAGCCTCAAAATGTCTGGCAATATTTGAGGTTTCGTGGTTCCCCGAATGAATAATCACACGATAACGGAGCGTTAATTTATCCCCTTTACTATACACCGAACCCAGTTTTTCATCTTTAGGCCAATACATTGGGGTAGGCGAAAAAAAGCCATAATCGCGGGTAAACCATGGAGCTGGGTAACCTGGATTTGAAGGATGTTGTAAAATGGCCATGCCCTCCATTTTATCTCCTCTTTTTCCCGAGCAATCTATCCAGGGTGAAGGGAGGCCAAAAGTACCCTTTTCTGTTTGTGCCCCTTCAGCATTTACCATGATGCCACCATTTATTACGGCCAGATCAGGATCCATTCTTCCACTAAAAAGAGAATGATTTGTTTTTTCTATGACCACATTTTCCAACATTTCCATGGTAATGTCAAAATCGATTAGATACAGTTCATTGGATGGGGCAGAAATAGTAATTTTCCTAAAATCCTTAATAGGCGCATTAGCTCCGGGCCTTCTCCAGATACATTCATTTTCAATAACCACCTTATTATCTCCCGAGGGAACAAGATCGGCACGCAAAGAAATAATTTGCCCTCTTTCCAGTCCTTCTTGCCAAAAATTACCACCATTCACCCTATCGCAACCAAAGAAAAGGGAGCTGTGATGAGGGTAATTGGCGTTTCTCATAGACGTTACGCCGGAGGTAGAAGGACCATTTACAGGAAAGAAAAACGGATATTTTTCTTCCTCTGAAAACAAATAGGAAGTAAATAAATTTTTATTTATGAGGATATCAATTTTTTCGTTGTGCTTAACGGCAGAAACTTTCAATTGACCATATACTGGCAGAAAAAAAGTCAACACGCAAAGAAATGAAAAAGAACTTTTATAATTCACAACAAGTTAGATTAGGTTTTTAATTGGTTTCAAAAGTAACGTTCTCTGCTGTATTTTGCGCTTTAAGAGCAAGTTCCGTTGCCAGAAAACAGTGATGCTGAGACATTGCCGTTTCCGTTCTATTCAGAATATCGTCCACTAATTGTCTTCCGTAAGGTAAATCTTGATCTTTGCAATCAAAATATCTTGTTTCCTTATTATCTGTGAGAAAAAGATGATTTCCTCCGGAGCGGCCCGCAGGATCTATATTTTTCCTTATTTCAATAAATCCATCGGTTCCGAGGATAGTTAACCTGCCATCTCCCCATGATTTCAGACCATCGGGAGTAAACCAATCAACTCTTATATAACCCATCCCTTTATTACCTCTCACCATCACATCACCGAAATCTTCAAATTGAGGATACTGAGAAAAATGCGTATTCCCGACTTGTGCAGCAATAATATCTGCTTTGGTTGAGCCTGTAAAAAAGAGAAACTGATCAAATTGGTGGGAGGCAATATCACAAATTATGCCTCCAAAATATTGTTTGTCAAAAAACCAGGGAGGTCTTGA
The DNA here is from genome assembly GCA_030728245.1 of Saprospiraceae bacterium. Lineage (GTDB taxonomy): Bacteria > Bacteroidota > Bacteroidia > Chitinophagales > Saprospiraceae > BJGN01. The sequence goes on from JANQZX010000063.1 coordinate 2,587, forward strand.
CTTTACGTTCATTCTATGGGGGCCAAGACCTATGGTTTGAATTACCTTACCGATGGCGCCAGCCTGAATGAGTTCACCGGCTTTAACTGTTGCCCTGTTTTCAAACCGTTCGCTATACATGATAGAATAAATTCTACCTGTATCTTTCTGTACTTTTTTTACCTGAGCTAATTGCGAAAGGGTAGTAATTCCAGGCTTATCGGCCATATAATCTTTCCCACTTTTCATCACACGGATGCCTAAGGGAGCTCTTTCAACGGGAGTAATAGAACTTAAAACTAACTGAATGGAGGGATCATCTAAAATAGCCGCTTCACTGTTAGCCACTTTAGCTTGTGGATACCGTTTGGAAAACTCGGCTAATAAATCAGCTTCTTTTGCAAAACAGGCAACCAATTCACCTCCCCCACGAATAACAGCATCTGTTTGACCATAAATATGACCATGATTCATGCCAATGACTGCAAATTTAATTCTGGGAGCGAGATAAGGATTAACTGGTAAGGGTTGAACTGCTTCGGTATTTATTGCCCCGAAAGAGAAAGAAGGAAGCGCTGGGAGTACTAAGAGACCAGCCGCAGAGGCGACGGATTCCTTTAAGAAATCACGTCGCCTATTTGGTTGTTTTTCCATAAAAAATATTAAGAAATTTTCACGTTAGTCGTACCATAAGGTTTGCGTTGTGAACGACTTAGCATAGCATTAGCCTCATCATCTTTTACAAATCTTTCTGCTGTCGGATCCCAATTTAACTTTCTCGGTATCTTCATTGCAATATGGCTTACTAAACAAACAGAACAAGTTCTATGACCAATTTCCACAGGAGAAATCGGTTCTTTTCTGCTCTGAATGCAATCTAACCAATTACCATGTTGTTCATCGCTTTTATACAGGTGAATTTCATTTGCACCAATTACGGAGGTCAGGATTTTAGGGTCACTGGCATCGAGAGCTTTGCTACTTTTTGCAGCAATGACCGGATCACTGGCTGAGGCCACATAATTTCCTCTGGAAACGAATATCCAGCCTTCTGTACCTTCATATCTGATACCGTTCGGATATCCACCACTGGTTAACATAGTGATACCATTAGCATATTCCGCTTTCACCATAAAATCACCGTGAACATTCCAGAGACCAGCCTTAGGAAATTCTGCTACGGCCTGAACGGATATTGGCCCCGTATATTCTGTATCCATGCCCCATGCAGCGGAGTCAAAGTGGTGTTGACCCCAACCGGTAATCATACCTGCACCATACTGCTCCAATCGAAGCCAGCCTGGACGGTCATAGCCCTTTTGGGGATGTACACCAATTTCCGTGTAAGGCACTTCTGGGGTAGAACCCAGCCACATATCATAATTTAGACCAGCTGGAACAGGCATTGCCGGAGCAGGAGGACCTGAAGGGTCGCCTGGAAGGCCTATTTTTACGGTATGAAGTTTGCCAATCCGACCATTTCTAACTAATTCGGCAGCAATTCTAAACTGAGGCGAAGATCTTTGTTGAGTACCAACTTGTAATATAATCCCCTTCTTTTTAACAACATCACTTAGTAAACGACCTTCGGCGATAGTTAAAGAAGTAGGTTTTTGAAGATAAACATCTTTTCCAGCCAATGCAGCTTCGAGCGCAGGTTGAGAATGCCAATGGTCAGGGGTACTGATGATGACTGCATCAATATCTTTGTTATTCAACATATCATGATAATCATCATACATTTTAACATCGACATAATTGGCATTCCCTGTTTTTTTGGTATAATATGCTTCCACCAATTTTTTACCATCGAGGAGACGATTTTTATCTAAATCACAAACAGCCACTAAACGGGCAATTTCGTGTTGCATCGTACCTGGGAGGTCATGATCTCGGGCAATCCGACCACAACCAATCTGACCCACATTGATTTTATTGCTTGGTGCATTTTTCCCAAAAACGCTGGAGGGAACGATAGTCGGTACCGCAATGGCACCTACTACGCCCACAATAGATTTTCCTATAAAATCTCTTCTTTTCATTTAAAATTGGTTTTGCAATTTTTCGAATGCTTACAAGTTAAGAAAAATTTATTCAGGAATTTTATCTAATGCGGGTTTATTTTTTTCACTTCCTGCATAACCAATATTTTGATTCAGCTGATTAAGGCTATTTGCTAAAATAGCATTCCTTGGAATCGGCCAAAGGACGTGATAAGGACTTATGGTATAGGCATCACCCCGAACATTTTTAATATTATTCTTATAAAAAACATTCTTATCCATAATTCTATCATAAAAGAAATTGGCAGCTGAAAAATTGTTTGTGGAATATGTTTTTCCATTATAAGATTTTCCAGATTTGGCCATCTGATAAGCAATTCTGGTTAATTCCGTCTTTCTTGGTTCTTCATAATACAGTTCTCTCGCTCTTTCATCCAGAATAGTTCCTATGTCAACATTTCCAGCATAAGGAGAACAACTTGCTCTGGATCTAACCACATTGACATCAGCAGTAGCTGCGGCAATATTACCTTTAAAGAAAAGAGCTTCCGCCCTTAACAAATAGGTTTCCGCCAATCTGAAAATATACCAATCTGAGTTACCTCCTTGAAAAGGAATACGAATGGCGTCTTCAATATACAGTTTATAATGTGGCCAGCTGAACCAATTTCTTATAGTATCACCACCGGAGATGAGCAATTTACCTGTTGCATCTCTTAATTGCAATGGTTTACCATAAAAAGGAGAGGTCGTTTTAATAGATGGATTATTATAAAC
>JANQZX010000064.1 GCA_030728245.1 Saprospiraceae bacterium
AATTATCGAACTTAATCTTTTTAATTCATATCCATATTATGGAAAACATTCAGGACATCCTCGTCCTCTTCCATTTTTTCAATTAGATTCACTACGTCTTCCACTTGTTCGTCGGTTAATGACTTTGTATGACTTGGAATCCTGTAAAATTCTGATTGTTCTGGTTCAATTTGTTTGTTTTCCAGTGCCTTTTGAAGTTTTCCGAAATCTTCGAACTCCGTAATCAGCACAATCTGGTCGTCTTCGATTTTTATTTCCTCTAAGCCATGATCGATTAATTCCAATTCCAGTTCTTCTAAATCGAAACCCGAATTTTTAATTCTGAACACCCCTTTTCTATCGAACATAAAGCTAACAGAACCCGAAACACCGAGAGAACCACCGAATTTTGAGAAAACGTGTCTTATATTGGCAACGGTTCTATTTAAATTATTAGTAGCAGCCTCCACAACAATAGCCACCCCGTGAGAAGCATAACCTTCATAAACTACCTCATCATAACTTTCCGCTTCTTTGGACGTAGCTTTCTTAATAGCGTTTTCCACATTTACCTTAGGCATATTGGCAGCCTTAGCATTTTGAATGGCCATTCTAAGGCGAGAATTATATTCAGGATCTGCACCACCACTTTTAATAGCGATAGCAATTTCCCGTCCAATTTTAGTGAAGGTTTTCGCCATATTGGCCCAACGCTTCATCTTTCTATTTTTTCTATACTCAAAGGCACGTCCCATATATAATTATTTAGGGCTGCAAAATAAGGAGAAATTTGTTCAATTTAAAATCCAACCTCTATTAATACAACTTTTACAACATTGTGACGATTAATTATGTAATAGTAATGTATTGACGTTAACTTTGCAAAGAAAAAATTCTAGCTTATGAAGAGGATGTATATTTTAGCGATGGTCTTGATTGGTGTGTCCATCTTTTTATTATTCAATGCGGCGGAAGATTTAAGTACTTATGCTACGTTTTCTGAAGCAATAAACAACGAAAGCACGGTAAAAATTGCTGGTAATTTGTCCAAGGATAAAAAAATGGACTATAACCCGGAAAAAGATCCTAACTACTTTAGTTTTTTTATCAAGGATTCTAAAGGAATAGAAAAAAAAGTCATTTTATTTGCTGCAAAGCCTCAGGATTTTGAATTATCAGAACAAATCGTTGTTACAGGGCAGATGAAAGGTGAGGTTTTTTACGCTTCAGATTTGCTTATGAAGTGCCCGTCAAAGTATAAAGACGAAGAAATTTACATTAAAAGCGAAAAAAGGAGCTAATTATAATGGATCAAATCAACTATGTTGGAGAACATTTATGGGCAGGAAAACTTGGTCATTTTATTGTTCTCGCTACTTTTATTAGTAGTATTTTAAGTGCTGTTTCCTACTATTTCTTTGTGAAAAAAGAGGAAAAGGGATGGTTAATACTTGGCAGAAGTGCCTTTATCACTCATTCAGTAGCTGTTTTTTCTGTGATTGGATTAATCTTTTTTATCATGATAAAAAAGTATTATGAATATCAGTATGTCTGGACGCACGTTTCTGACGAGCTTCCTATGCAATATATTTTTGCCGCTTTCTGGGAAGGTCAGGAAGGTAGTTTTCTGCTATGGATGTTTTGGAATGCCATTTTAGGATTAATTATTCTTAGCAGAAGAAATCAGTGGGAAAGTTCTGTACTGGCTATTTTTGCCGTAGTACAGGCAGTTCTCAGCAGCATGATTTTAGGAGTTTACGTTGGCTGGGATACCTTTAGTATAAAATTGGGAAGTAGCCCCTTTCAGTTATTGAGAGATACGATGGATGCGCCCATTTTTGGGCAAGCCGATTATTTGGAACTCATTAAGGGTAACGGTTTAAATCCTCTTTTGCAAAATTATTGGATGACTATCCACCCTCCTACCCTTTTCCTTGGTTTTTCATCTACCCTGGTACCCTTCGCCTTTGCATTGGCAGGATTATGGGTGAAAGATCATCAAAACTGGCTAAAACCTGCTTTCCCCTGGGCATTGTTTAGTGCCGGAATTTTGGGTATTGGCATTTTAATGGGTGGCGCCTGGGCTTATGAAGCATTAAGTTTTGGTGGTTATTGGGCATGGGATCCAGTGGAGAATATGTCTCTGGTTCCCTGGTTGATTCTCATTGCAGGTATTCATACCCACCTAATAACTCAGAGTACGGGACAATCTCTTAAGAGTACTTATTTCTTTTATTTGTTAAGCTTTGCCCTGGTGGTTTATTCCACCTTTTTGACAAGAAGTGGTATTTTAGGTGAAACGTCGGTACACGCTTTTACAGAAATGGGATTAGAAGCTCAACTCCTTTTCTTCTTAGGTATCGTTTTTGTTATCCCATTTTTATTACTGTTATTAAGGTATAAAACGATTCCTACCCCTGAAAAAGAAGAGGCACTTAGCTCTAAGGAATTCTGGATTTTTATGGGTAGTTTGGTTCTTTTCTTTTCCAGTGTTTTGATTGCTGGCTCCACTTCTTTGCCTGTTTTCAACAAAATACGTCAAATTTTTGAACCTACCTATCTGGGAAGTGTCATTACAGACCCCATACCCCACTATAATAAGTATCAAATATGGATTGCCTTATTTGTGATCATACTATCCAGTGCCGCCCAATATTTAAGATTCAGAGAAATAAACTGGGCAAAAAACAGAAATAAATTTCTGATAAATACGGGTATTCATCTTCTGATTAGTTTAGTTCTGTTCTACCCCTCTTATCAGTGGCTTCAACTTACTGCATGGCAATATAATCTGTTACTTTTTGCCAGTTTATACGGCGTCGTAGCAAATCTTGCGGTATTAGTTTCCTACTTTCAAACCAAGACAAAATGGGTGAGTTCAGTCATTAGTCACACCGGCTTTGGTTTAATGATTATAGGCATCCTTTCATCTGGATTAAATCAGAAAATTATTTCAAATAATCCTTTCATAATGGATGGATTAATTGAGGGCGCAAGCGATGAAAGTCTTAGAAAAAACATCCTTATTTTTAAGGATGCTCCCATGCGAATGCAACAATATGAGGTTAATTATCAATCAGATAGCTTAGATAATTACACCCGTTCTTATACTTTAAAGTTTGTAGAACACAATAAGGACAACCAAAGGATTGATAGCTTTAACTTAAAGCCTACGGTTATTTATGATAAATCATTTACAAAAATAGCCGCTTCCAATCCAGCTACCCACAGGTATTGGGACAGAGATATTTTCACTCACATTGCTTCATTACCACAAGTGGAAATGGATATGGAGTTAAGGAAGCAAAAGGAGGATAGTTTAAAATATAATGCGCTGAATATTTCTTTAAATAAGGCATTTGTCCATGCTGACACGCAATATATTGAAGATCAGGATACCCAAGTCGTCAGGAAATACAATATCTTAATAACCAATGTAGATTTCGCACCAAGTCACCCAGAATATAAGCCGCAAAAAGGTGATCTTGCCATAGGGATTGACATGAAAATGGTTCGCGACGATGATGATAAGGTCATTTATGCAAAACCTGTTATTGTCCTGAGAGAAAATCTTTTGTACAGTTATCCTGTTCAAATCAATGAGTGGAGCACCAGAATAAGATTACCCGAGCGTGTTTTTGAAGATTTATACACCTTTGAAGATGATTTAACCTATAAAGCATTTAGACTGGGCGTAAATGAAAGTATGGTTCAAAATGAAAATGAGATTATTTTCGAAGGATATGTAAGAAATCCAGTAACACCTGACTATACACCAGAAGAGGGTGACCTTGCCGTTGGTGCCAATTTGATGGTAAAGAGTAAGAGTGGAAAATCGTATAGAGTGATGCCTGTTTTTCTCATAAGAAAAGGAGAGCCGCTCAATGTAAAAGCGGAAATTCCAGCATTAGGCATTCACCTACGTTTTCCATTATTGGATCCAAAGACGGAAAAGGCTGAAATTTCTTATGCCTTTGCACCAAAGAAAAATAATCCTATTGCTATTGATTTCTCTACTGAAGCGCTCAGGTCTGATTATATTGTGCTTGAAGCCATTGAATTTCCAGGTATAAATTTATTTTGGGGAGGAAGTAGTTTAATGATGCTGGGGCTTTTATTAGGTATGGTGATTAAACTAACGAATAAAATCAAAGATTAATGAGATTACTGGCTAATATTCCTCATCCTTTATTAAAAATCAGCATTTTTACAAATGATAACCGGTTCACTCTTAAGTTTGAATCGGGTTTGTATGAGCAGACCTACAAATTTAGAGATGGAGATGGATATGACAATGTGGACGCAATCATAAAATTAGTGACAGACCAGTTTTGTATCGATGTGCTACAATTATTAAATTTGCAACACAAAATGAAGTTAAGCCATACGTCTAATCTTCATTCTGCAAATGAACCTGATTTTCCAGTTATAATCTAATATCGCGTGATAGAAGCAAAAGGAATTGTAAAAAATTATGGGAATTTACGCGTTTTAAAAGGGGTTGATATCCTTATAAAAAAAGGTGAAGTTGTCGCTATTACTGGTAAATCCGGTGCTGGAAAAAGTACTCTGCTTCACATACTTGGGACTTTAGATCAATCTGATGAGGGGACTATTTTATTTGAAGACAATGATATAAGTAAATACAACAACAAGGAGTTGGCTAAATTTCGAAATAGTGAAATTGGATTTATTTTCCAGTTTCACTATTTGCTACCAGAATTTACCGCGCTTGAAAATGTAAGTATTCCCGGGTTTATAGCAAAAAGACCAGAAAATGAAGTAATTGAAGAAGCAAAAAAATTACTTGATTATCTGGGATTAACTGATCGGATGCAACATAAACCCGGGGCATTATCGGGTGGTGAACAGCAGAGAGTATCGGTTGCCAGAGCATTAATAAATAAGCCATCCGTTATTTTTGCGGATGAACCCAGCGGAAATTTGGATATTCAGTCTTCCCAAGAGCTTCATTCCTTAATTTTCAAACTACGAAATGATTTCAATCAGACCTTTGTTTTGGTTACTCACAATACTGATCTGGCAAAAATGAGCGATAGGTGTTTGGAAATGAGAGATGGACAAATTTTAGTGTAGTATAAAGTATTTATGAACCATAGTGCCCTATTTATATTTGGATTACAAAACGATTTCTCTTCCCTTGGCAATGCTTCCGTCGAAGGATTTGAAAAAATCTCAGATAAAATAGAAGCTATTTCATCTTTATGGACAAATTTGGTGGCAATAAATGAAAACCACCCTGCTGATCATGTCAGTTTTGCCGCTTGTCATCCTTGGCGTAAACCTACTCAAGTGATTAAAATTGGAAATATCAGTCAATATTTGTGGCCTATCCATTGTGTATCAGGTACAATGGGGGTTTTTAATCCTCCCTGGTTGAAAAATAAAAATCCGTTTATTGTTGAAAAAGGGAATAAAAAACAAATTGATAATTTCAGTGCTTTTGATATTTCAAATTTGGCTACACCTTCTCTATCAGAATATTTGAAAAATCAACAAATAACACATCTTTACTTTTCTGGTTTTCCCTTAGAATATGAGATTAAAGAAACCTGTATAGAGGCGCTTCGTTTAGCATACAAAGTAACTTTAATAACAGATTGTATATTATCTTTAGACTTAAATAAACAACAGGGCATTTTTGATGAATTGCTTTCGTTGGGTGCAAATATCATTCCTTATCCCGTTTAACTCATTAACATGCAAACATTAACTGACGCTACATCTGAAGTATTTATTTCACAGGAAGATAAATACGGCGCCCATAATTATCATCCCCTTCCCGTTGTTTTAAAAAAAGGAAAAGGGGTTTATGTATATGATGTGGAAGGAAAGAAATATTATGATTTTTTGTCAGCGTATTCAGCAGTTAATCAGGGACATTGTCATCCTAAAATTGTAGATGCACTCATAGAACAAAGTCAAAAACTGACCTTAACTTCAAGGGCATTCTACAATGACCAATTGGGACCTTATGAGGAATATATAACTAAATATTTTGGCTACGACCGGGTTCTACCTATGAATACGGGGGTTGAAGGTGGGGAGACAGCCATTAAACTTTGTAGAAGGTGGGGATATGCTGTTAAAGGCATTGCAGAGAATCAAGCAAAAATTATTTTTGCCGAGGGCAATTTTTGGGGTAGAACGCTGGGAGCTATTTCCTCTTCCACTGATGAATCAAGCAGAAAACAATTTGGACCATTTATGCCCGGCTATGTTATTGTCCCATACAATGATCTTTCATCCTTAGAAAAGGAGCTCCAAGACCCTAACGTAGCAGGATTCATGGTTGAACCGATACAAGGAGAGGCTGGCGTAGTCATTCCCGATGCCAATTATCTTAAAAACGCCTACGAGTTATGTAAGAAACATAATGTGCTATTTATCGCCGACGAAGTTCAAACTGGCATTGGACGAACAGGTGCTAAAATTTGTTGTGATCATTTTGGATTCAAACCCGATATTCTCATCTTGGGAAAAGCCCTTTCCGGTGGCGTTTTACCCGTTTCTGCGGTGTTAGCAAGCGATGAGATTATGCTGACGATAAAACCAGGAGAACACGGTTCAACTTTTGGTGGTAATCCATTAGCCAGCGCTGTGGCAACCGCAGCATTAAAGGTAATGGAAGATGAAAAATTAGCTGAAAATGCTATGAAAATGGGTGCGTTATTTAGATCTATCTTAACAAAGGAACTCCTTGGCAGGGTGCCTTTTGTTAAAGAAATCAGAGGAATGGGTTTATTGAACGCCATCGTCATTGACAAAGATGAGGATACAGAAAAAGCATTAAAAATATGTTTAAAGATGGCAGAAAACGGACTATTGGCTAAACCTACCCATGGACATATTATTCGTTTCGCCCCTCCATTAATCATAAATGAAAAGCAAATTAAAGAGGCTTGTTCCATCATTTCTGAGACTATTAAATCAGAATAATTTTAAAATATTTCCATTTCATACAATTTATTGGGTTTAAATTTCATTTAGATTTTGAATCCTTTCATTACATTGATTCCAATTTAACCATTGCGTTTCAGTTTAAATATTTTTTCATGAAAAATAGCATTTTTGTCGTTTTATTTTTGGGGGCCATTTCTCCCCTATTTTGTCAAGAAAGTCCTTTTCTTTACAATGTTCAAAATAAAGTAAACAAAGCGATAGAAAACTATCAAAATGGTTCTTACTCATTGGCGTACAACGTTTTAAATGAAGTATTATCTGAGGATCAGTTTGCCAGTGATCCACGTTGGAAAGAAATAAAGGTATTAGCTAAACAATATATGCTACAAAGTGCTATTGCATTGGAAAGACCTGATGCGGAACTAGCGGTAATTACCTATATTAAAGAAATAAGTCCCGATGTATCTGCGCAGGCTTTAATAATAAATCTGGCTGAATATTTTTACAATAAGAAAGAATTTGAAAAAGCATTGACCTATTATGCTAAAGTTTCACCTAATAGATTAAATAATTCTAATGCCGAATACTTAAATTTTCAAATTGGTTATTCCAATTTTGCCCTTGAAAAATGGAAAAAATCTATTACGGCATTTAAAAAAGTAGTGTCCAATAAAGAAAGTAAATACTTTGGTCCGGGAAATTATTACCTGGGCATGGGCTATTTCAAAGAAAAAAACTACAAGGATGCGCTATCTTCTTTCAAAGCCATAGAAAATGTTAAAAATTATCAATATTTAATCCCTTATCAAATAGCTCAAATCTATTTTATTCAAAAAAATTACGATGAAGTTATTCGATTTGGTGTGCCTAAATATGAAGATTCCCAGATAAAAAACAAGAAGGAATTAGGACAATTAATTGGTCAGTCTCTCTTTGAAAAAAATGAATTTTCAAAAGCGCTTCCCTATCTGCAAGCTTATGCAGAGGGAAATACAAAACTAAAAGATGAAGAGTTATATCAATTAGGTTTTTGTCTTTATGATGCCAAAAAATATGGTGAAGCGGCAGAAAATTTATTGCCCCTAAGTGATGCGGAAAATATTTTAGGTCAAAATGCCTTATTCTATTTAGCCGATTGTTATTTGAAAACAAATAATTCTCAAGATGCCCTATTAGCTCTCGATGCCGCAGCCAGACTTAATTTTGATCCGATTATTCAACAGGAAGCGTTGTTTAACCATGGCAAATTAGCTTATGAGCTTAAAAATGACAGGGAAGCATTGAATGATTTAAAGTTAATTCCAAAAGAATCTCCCCATTTTAGCGAAGCGCAGTCCATCATAAGTAAGGTATTACTTTCATTTCGGGATTATCAGGAAGCGGGTAAACTTCTTGTGGAAATGCAAAAAAAGAATGGAGGAAAAGAGCTAAATGAGGCAAACCAAACGATTAACTTAAATTTAGGTATCCAATATCATCAAAAAAAAGATTTTAAACAGGCTCAATCCTATTTGTTAAAATCATTGGAAACACCTGTTAAGCCAAATTTAGAAGCTATATCCTTATATTGGTTAGCTGACGTTTCCAATAGAGAAAAGAAATATGCTGAAAGTATAAATTATTTAACCAGATATTTTTCCAAAGCAAACACAAAATTACCTGAAGAAACTTCTATTGTTTCTGCCAACTATTTACAAGGATATAATTTTCTAAGAAGTTCAAAAATGGATAATGCCACTTCCTATTTCCAAAAAGTCGTTGATGCATTTGACAATAATAAAAAGAATTATGCCAGACCAGAAATCAATCAACGTATTATAGGTGATGCAACCCTTCAACTTGCCAACGTATTTTTAGTTTCCAGAAATTTTGAAAAGGCAAGTAGGTACTACAATGAAATCATTCAAAAGAATTATCCAGCTATTGATTACGCCATGTATCAAAAAGCAATTATTGAGGGATTTAAAGGAAATACCCTCGGTGAGATTACCCTTTTGGAGAGTTTAGTGAATAAATATCCTAAATCTGGCCTTGCAGATGATGCTCTATTGCTTATTGGTCAAATTAGTCAGGAAATAAATCAAACGCAACAGGCTATAAAGGCGTATGAGCGATTAGTTAGCCAATATAACACCACTTCTGATAAAGTTTGTGAAGCATTTAATGGATTAGGTACCAGTTATTATAATCTGGATAACTTTACTGAATCCATAAAAAACTTTAAAAAAGTATTTAGTTTCAATTGTAATTCATCAGATAAAGATTTAGCGCTTAGTGGATTAGAAGAGGTTTATCTAAATAAACTCAATAAACCTGATGAATTTATAGCGTTCAAAGCAAGCATACCCGGCTATGAAGTTAATGCAAATGAGAGAGAAACGATTGCCATAAGATCAGCGGATATCCGTTTTGAAAACCAGGATTACCGAGGTGCGGTAGAGGGGTACACAAATTATTTGAAACAATTCCCTTCCGGAACCAATAGAGCCAAGGCCTTCTTCTTCAGAGCTGAATCATACATTAAAATTCAGAATTACACTAATGCTGCACAGGATTATGAAGCGACGGTAGCCCTACATCCTAATTCTTTTTCAGAGCGAGCTTTAGAAAAAGCATCCCTTACCTATTTAAATCTTAAAAACTATACTAAAGCATTGGCTAACTTTAGATTGATGGAAACCAGGGCTTCGGAAGAGGATAAAAAGATTGAGGCTCAGGTTCAAATTATTGTTTGCGCCTATCAATTAAAGGACCGAAGTATTTTAATGGAATATGCCGATAAGATTCAACGAAACCCAGTGATTTCTCAATATGAGAAAACCGAGGCTAATTACTATTTAGGAAAATTATTATTAGAGTTAAAAGAATTTAATCAGGCTATAAGTGCCTTAGAACAAGTGAGCAAGCAACCTGATGCTGCACAAAAAGACGAAGCAAATTACCTGATAAGTCAATATTATTTATCCCTAAAAGATATTGCAAGAGCCGAACAATTTAGTATGGCTGGATTTCAGGAATACATCAACCCCTATTGGGCGGCAAAATGTGGTTTAGTTTACGTGGATACTCAAATTGAGATTAAAAAATATATAAAGGCAAAGATTGTATTGGATCAACTTGAGGCTGATTTTGCTCAGGAAGATGGCATTTCCAATGAAATAAATGCCAGAAAAGAAACTTTACGCAAAATTGAAGCAAACACAAATAAATAATTCTATGAAAATATTCCTTGTTTTTTCAATGATACTTTTTACCTGTCATTTTGTTTCTGCACAAGGCAAAGAACAAATGGAAGTCATAAAAGATTATAAGGCTGATATTCCTGAAACACCTCGTTTTGAATTAAATGCCAGTTTCCTTCCTTCTGATACAAGTGGTAGAAAGCAAAAGTATAACTTACTATTACGTCCTTTCGAGGTTTCTTATATAACCCCAAATCTTAAGCCATTAAGAATGATCAGTGAGGAAAATCCTGAAAATTACCCTGGATTTTTGTCTTTGGGTCTTGGATTACCTTTGAACAGAGCGCTTATAGGTCATTATGCTTTATCGCCAAATCCGCAATCTATGGTAAGTATAGATGTAGAGCATCGTGGTATGAATAACCATAAGGCAGTGGAGAATCAAAGGTATTCTCAATCTTTGGGTATTGTAAAAGCGGAGGTCTTTACAAAAGCCGGATATACAATTTCCGGAGATTTTAATTACGCCCAACAGAACAGGTATTTTTATGGATATAATCAATATAACATTGAGAAAAATAAAACATCAACCTTTTTGCCAGCTGATGTAAGACGTCAATTTCAGGATTTTGGAGGGAAAATTTCATTTTATAATCATTTACCAACCGTTGGTAAATTTGATTATCGTGCCGATTTGGCTACCTATTCCTTTGGCGACAATTTGAAAAACAAGGAAAATGGACTAGCAGCACAATTTAATTTGGCTTATAATCTTTCAGAATCTAATGTGCTATCGCTAGGATTATTAAGTGACCTTACAAAATATAGCTTTGAAACAGATACGGCTCAAAGATTAAATCAATTTTTCATAGCCCCGTCGTACTCTTTTCATTCTGATAAATTTAAAATCAATGTAGGGGCAAAACTTGGATTAAATAATGGACAGGCCGTAGTTCTTCCGAATGTAGAGACGGATTTTCAAATAATGGCTGACAAGTTATCCATCTTTTTAGGGGTAAAAGGGGCTATTGAAAAACAAAACTTCAGACTCTTAGCCACTGAAAATCCTTTCATTGCAAATAATATATCTATTGAGAATGCTAATAATACGGACATATATGCCGGAATAAAAGGGCAAACCGGAGGTATCTCCTTTAGGATTGAGGGAAGTCACAGATCAGTTGATAATCTGGCTTTATATTTAACCAATAGAGATAGTATTCCAAGATTTGATGTGGTGTACGATACCGCCAGAATTCTATCCTTTGGTGGAGAAATTATGTACCAGCTACAAGAGGGTATAAATATTAGAGCGGCTATAAAACAAAGAATTTACCAACTAAATACAGAGTTAAAAGCCTGGCATTTGCCTTCATTTACCGCTATGTTCGGGGTAGGTTATACTAAAAACAAAATAAAACTAAACCTCGATGTGAACTCCGAAAATGGAGTTCCTTATCTTGGTTCTGAAGGCCCATTGAATTTAGATCCACTCATTGAGGTAAATCTAGGAGGTCGTTACAGCATAACGAAACAAATGGAAGCATTTATTCAGCTCAACAATCTTTTAAATAATAAACGCCAAAGGTGGCAATATTATGAAAATTTTGGCATCAATTTCCTGGCTGGTCTTCAGATGAGATTTTAATATAAAATTAACGTCCCATCCAGCCACCATCGACGGTTAAAATAGTACCGTGAACATAATTCGCTGCATCAGAAGCTAAAAATATAGCTGGTCCTGCAAAATCGGATGGTTTACCCCACCGATTTGCAGGAATCCGTTGTAAGATAGAGGTACTTCTATCTGGATCATTTCTCAGGGCATAGGTATTATCTGTTTCAATATAGCCGGGCGCAATAGCATTTACATTCACCCCTTTGCTTGCCCATTCGTTGGCCAAAGCTTTGGTTAAAGAGGCGATGCCCCCTTTTGCTGCCGCATAACCAGGCACATTAATCCCCCCTTGAAAAGACAATAAAGAGGCTATAAATATTATTTTGCCTTGTCCGTTTTCTATCATTTTAGCTCCTAAGGTTCTACTTAAAATAAACTGTGCCGATAAGTTTATTTCTAAAACAGTGTCCCAATATTCATCAGAATGATCGACGGCAGGATTTCTCAAAATAGTACCTGCATTATTGACAAGAATATCAATGACCTTATGTTCTTTGGTTACTATTTCCAGGAAAGTATAAAGTTGGGACCGGTCAGAAAAATCACATTGGTAGGCATAAAATTTTCTACCTAAAGCAATAACCGATTTTTCAATATCGGATTGCTGCAGTTCTAAGGTAGCAGAGACACCAATAATATCAGCACCGGCCGCTGCGAGACCTTCCGCAATAGCAAATCCAATACCCCTTTTACAGCCTGTCACTAAGGCCACTTTACCAGTCAAATCAAAAATTGACAACATATATAATTATTTAAGGTCCATTGGATTAACTTTGTCCATATCACTATATTCCAGATTTTCACCCCCCATACCCCAGATAAATGAATAAGCGGCAGTACCTACGCCAGAGTGTATAGACCATTCTGGTGAAATAACAGCTTCATGATTATGGCAAATCAAATGTCGGGTATGATCGGGCTCTCCCATTAAATGAATAAGAATCTGATCTTTAGGAATATCAAAATAGAAATAAACCTCATTTCTTCTAATGTGGGTATGTGGAGGAAAAGTATTCCAGATACTTGGAGAGAGAAGGTCGGTTAATCCCATAACCAATTGACAAGTTTGCAATCTTTCCTTTACAATGATTTTATAAATATTTCTACGGTTAGCCGTTTCAAATTCACCCATTTCAGCGGGAACCACTTCTTTTATAGGTATAAATACATCTGGATAAACAGCGTGAGCCAACACTGAATTAAGATAAAACATAGCAGGATCAGCTTCGTTTTCAGACGAAAAAACAATATGCTGCTTACCTCTTCCAATGTAAAGGGCATCCTTTTTACCCAATTCATGCTTTGTGCCATCCACTTCAACTATGCCCTTGCCACCTACATTTATGATGCCCAATTCTCTTCTTTCCAAAAAGAAATCAGCTTTAGTTATTTCTTCGAAAGGCAATAATTCTACCTTTGATTTCACCGGCATAACCCCTGCTAATATAAAGCGATCTTGAAGGGAATAAACTAATTCTATATGATTAGGTTGAAACAAATTAGATACTAAAAATTTAGATCTTAAATCATCCGTTCCCATATTTCGGACTTCACTAATGCCACTGGAAAATCTAATTTGGTATGAATTTGACATAAAACGAGGTTTTTGTTAACATTTAAAATGAAAATCGACCGAAAGTAAGCAAATAAAAATTAATTTAGAGGAATTACATTTTGAATTCGCAAAAAATTAGATTTCAATGAACAGAAGCATTACTTTAAAAAGGATTGTTTACCTTTCTTTAATTTTATGTTTGCCATTTATCACCATTGCACAAATTAAGTTACAAACCATAAAAGGAACGGTAAAGGATAGAACGACAAAAAGTCCATTAGCTTTTGCCACCGTAAATGTGGAGAAAAGTGAAAAACAAATAGGAACTGTGACAGATGAGAATGGAAATTTCATATTGACAGGTGTTCCTGTTGGCAGACAAAGTATCAGATGTACTTATTTGGGGTATGCCACCTTTCTTTCAGAGGAATTCATATTAACCTCTGCCAAAGAAACGGTTATAAATATTGAACTTCAGGAAGAAATTCAGTCTCTTTCAGCGGTAGAAGTCGTAGCATCTCAAAACACCAATGCCCCGGTGAATGAATCGGCTATGGTCAGTACAAGATCCTTTTCCGCAGAAGAAACAGAGAGAATGCCGGCAGGTGTAAATGATTTAGGAAGAATGGCTATATCTTATCCCGGGGTTACGAGAGGAGGCGATGATACAGAAAATGACATTATCATCAGAGGAAATTCTTCTTTTGGTATGCTTTGGCGACTAGAAGGTATCGATATTCCAAATCCAAATCACTTTGCCAGACCTGGAACATCGGGCGGTGGCGTTACCGTTTTTAGTGCTCAATTACTTTCAAGATCAGACTTTTCAACAGGAGGCATGTCTGCTGAATATGGCAATGCTTTGTCCGGAACATTTGATGTTCATTTTAGAAAAGGAAACATGGAAAAAAGAGAACATAGGGTTAAAATAGGTTTACTAGGTCTTGATTTTGCCACTGAGGGTCCAATAAAATCTCAACAGGCTTCCTATCTCATAAATTATAGATATTCTACCTTAGGTTTACTTAATAAAATGGGCTTCCAACTTATTGGAGAAAGAGTTTCTAATGATTTTCAGGATTTATGTTTTAATCTCGCCTATCAAAGTAAAGACAAAAAAACTTTCTATACCCTATTTGGAATGGGCGGTTTAAGTGTTGAAAATTACACCCCGGTCGTAGATCCCTTAGAAAGGAAACCTGGTAATTCAAATCATTGGGAAGACAGAATACAAGGAAGTAATATGGGTGCTGCCGGCCTTACTTTAACCAGACTCATTAATAAATCTTCCTTTATAAAAGCAGTTCTCTCCGTGAACTCCAGTCATATTTTTAGACAATACGATAC
Source organism: Saprospiraceae bacterium (assembly GCA_030728245.1). Classification (GTDB taxonomy): domain Bacteria; phylum Bacteroidota; class Bacteroidia; order Chitinophagales; family Saprospiraceae; genus BJGN01. The sequence goes on from JANQZX010000064.1 coordinate 14,666, forward strand.
TTTATCATTAAAAGATGAGCGTTACAGATATAATACCCAAAAATATCTGGAAGACAGAATTTCAACTTCGGTTACCTATCAGAAGAAATTAAGTGATGGAACAACCTGGAAGAGTGGAATAATGTTTCACCAAATTTTCTTTGATTACAATGTCGAAACTGCCCCAAGGAGGTCTCTAAGTGATGTTACGCAACAAATAAACAATAGAAAAAATACAGTATTTGGCAACGGCAGCACACAACAAGGTCAAATATATACGCAAATTTCTAAAAGATTATCCGAAAAAGTTACTTTACAAACAGGATTACATTATTTGCACTTCTTTTTAAACAATACGTCAAGCATAGAGCCGAGAGCAGCTATTTCATATAAGGTCGCCCAAAACCAAACCTTAAATTTAGCCTTTAGTAGATTAGGGAAAATGCTCCCTTTAGCTTCTTATTTTTACAGTCAGAAAATAGGTAATGAAATTGTCCAACCTAATAAGGATTTAAAGCTAATTCAGGCAAATCATCTTATCTTAAGCTATCAAACGGTTAGCAAATCTCAGATAAAATTTAGTTTAGAAGGATATCTTCAAACATTGGGTAAAGTTCCCGTTGAATTAAATACGGAATCATTGTATTGGATGTTGAATAATCAAGACCAATTTCCGGAATTTTCAGTAGTCAGTAAAGGCAGAGGATTAAATTATGGTCTTGATGCATTGGTTGAAAAGTTTTTCAGCAATAAAATTTACTTTTTAGTAACCGCTTCTACTTTTCGATCTCAATATTCTCCTTTCAATCAGCAATGGTACAACTCAAAATTCAATACCAGATTTACAAGTTCCTTAACTTTTGGAAAAGAATTTACTTTTAAAAACCAATCTGTTTTACAGGGAGGTTTCAGAGTTTTATACAATGGAGGGTTCAGATATTCCCCTTATGATCCAGTCCTTTCTGCAAAAACCGGTCAATATGTTCCTTTGGAGGGTAAGGAATGGACTTCACAGGTAACCCCCTATTTTAGAATAGACAGCAGGATTGCCTATCGTTTTAACAAAAAAGGATTTTTTGGGAACCTTTCTTTGGATATTCAAAATGTTACCAGTCACCGAAATATTTCCTTTGTTTCTTATGATGCTGTGGCTAATAAATTAAATTTCACAAGATTCGGAGGAGGATTTATACCTGTATTAAGCTTTCAGATGGATTTTTAAACCTTTTCCTTTTTTAAGATTAAAATTTAAAGTGGTTTTTTTGATAATTAACCGTGTTATTATTCAGGTAAAACGGCTGAATCAAAATAATTAGTAATTTTTTTTCTTTTGGACTAAGTAGTTTATTGAAAAAAATTGTCATAACACAAACTGCTTTTACCCAAAATGGAAAATGAAAAATCACATCGTAAAAAAACATTGGGAGAAGAAGGAATGTTTGATCATCCTTCCTCTCAAGATTACATTGAAAAATTTCCACTAAGGGATAAAACAGAAGGAGAAGAATTCGAATTATTAATTCGGAAAAAATTTGAAGTAAATCCTACTGCAGGTTGTACATTATTATTCAGAAAATATTACGGTGGTTTATGTAGTCATGCCGTTAGATTTATATACTCAAAGGAAATAGCAGAGGATATCGTAAGTGATCTATTTTTTGATTTTTGGAAAAATAAAAAATATGAACTCATTCAAAAATCTTATAGTGCCTACCTCTATAAATCTGTAAGAAACAGATGTTTAAATCATTTGAAATCAAACCTAAACTTACATTCAAAAATTAGTTTACAAGATGCAGATGACATCCAAATCGAAGAATTACCAGAAGATATTTTATATCTGGACGAATTAGTAAAAAGAATAAATAATGCAGTGAATAATCTACCCCCAATATGTAGAAAAGTATTTTTAATGCACCGTTTTGAAGGAAAAAAACAGAAAGAAATCGCAGAAGAACTGGGATTATCCATAAGAACGATTGAAGCACATATTTACAAAGCGCTGCAATTGTTAAAATTGGTAATATTAGAAAAAAATTAAATATAAGCCATTGACAAAAACACTTTATGGTAACTAAAAGCATATTATTTGAATATTTTAATGGGAATTCAAGTGTTCTTCAAAAAAGGATGATTGAAAATTGGCTTGAAAAGGGGCAGAATAGTAATCTATATTATGAATGGTTGGCAGAATGGGAAAGCGAATACCCACAATATGTGCCTGATGTTGAAAATAAAATTGACGAATATTTGTCTAAAATAGAGCATGCTAAAAAAATTAAATTAATTGTCACAAATAAGAAGGAATTAAAACCATCTTATAAAAATTACCGCATTTTAGCTTATGCCGCCTCTATCGTTATTGTCCTTTCTTTGTTGTTTTCATTACTACCCATCAGTTATATTTTCAACAAACAAATTTCAACGGATTATGGTGAAATAAAACAAGTCAAATTACCTGACGGAAGTGAATTAACCTTATATTCAAATTCGAAACTTACATGGAATGGGTTGAATTTTGAAAACCAAAGAATTGTCTATTTAGATGGAGAAGCTAATTTTGACATCAAATACAATCAGGAAGCTTCAAAATTTAAAGTAAAAACAAAAAACGAAGTAACCATCATTGTTTATGGTACTGAATTCAGATTTTTTACCAGAGAAAGAGGATCAAAAGTTGAGCTTAACAAAGGGGTTATTAAATTACATTATAAGGAAGGTAAAAGTAAAAAGACCATCGCTTTGAAACCGGGTGAATCCATTTCTCTTAACAAAGAGAATAAACTTACCGAAAGAAGTACATTTGAACCATCGCGAAACATTGAACTTAAAAAGCATCGGTTTACCTTTGACAATACCCCTTTATCGGAACTAAAAATCCTGATTCCGGAATATTTTGGATTGGGCATAGTGATACCAGACAAGGAAATAGAAAAACTAACCTTAACGGGAACTTATACCGGAAACAGTTTAAATGAGTTAATTAATTCATTATCAGCTGTTACTGGCTTAAATTTTTATAAATATCACGGACGAATTTACATCGTACCTTATTAATTTTAACCTGTAAACATTATTTATGAAGAAAAAGCATTACCTCATTATCGGATTGATATTCATCATGGGGAGTATTGACGCAGGACATGCCCAATTGTCGGCTGCGGTTCGCGATCAACCTGGGAATAATTTAATTCCTGAATCAATCACAAAATCCTTAAAAGTTGTTCTGATTGAACTAGGGAACAAGTATGGCACAGATATCCTTTTTATGGATAAAAATCTGGCTGGAATTAAGGTTAGTATCAATGAAATTGATTTGTCGAAACCTTTCGAATCAAATTTGAATATTCTACTATCTCAAACTGAGTTGAAGTTTAAATCCACACCGTCGGGAGGGTACGTTATTACCAACAAAGACATCAAACAAAAGGTGAAAACCTCCAAAGAAAATGGTGGTGGAGAATTTAAACAAGGTTTTCAGGAAATCAACCCATTGATTCAGGAAAATACTGGCACAATAATTAATAATAACCTTCCTTCAGTAAGTATTTCAAAACCTGAGGTGAAAGTGACAGGTACACTGACTGATGCTGAAACGGGTTCAGCCTTAATAGGTGCTACCGTACAAGTTAAAGGAACTACTAATGGGACATCAACCGATCTGGACGGAACTTATACCATAGAAGCACCTGATGGAAATGCCGTATTGGTATTCTCTTATATTGGTTATGTCAATCAAGAGGTAGTTATTGGTAACCAAACCACTATTAATGTTAGTTTAGTTCCAGATGTACAATCCTTAAACGAAGTAGTTGTGGTTGGTTATGGTGCTGTTAGAAAAACAGATTTAACGGGAGCTGTTGACCAGTTGCAATCAAAAGATATTGTACGTGCAAATCCAGTTCAGGCAGCACGTGCTATTCAGGGTCAAGTTGCCGGAGCAACGGTAACCAAAACCAGTAACAGACCTGGAGCTGGATACAATATCACCATTAGAGGGGAAAACACAATCAATAACTCAACCCAACCTTTAGTTGTTATTGACGGATTAATGGGTGGTGACATAAACTCTATCAATCCTAATGACATCCAATCTATGGATGTATTAAAGGATGCTTCCTCTACAGCTATTTATGGAGCCAGAGGTGCAAATGGAGTAATTATCATCACGACTAAAAAAGGTTTGTCAGGTAAGCCAAAGGTAAGTTATGACAGCTATGTGGGTATGAAAGTGCCAGCGCACATGCCTCGTCTTATGAATACCGCTGAATTTTACAAAGCAACCTTTACAGACAGAGTATTAGAGGGTTCCGTAGGTGCTACTTTCACCTCTGCAGAAACTGCGGCAATACAAGAAAACCGCACAACAGATTGGGTTGATTTAATCACAGATCCTGCTTTACAAACCAGTCAAAATTTAAGCGTTGCCGGGGGTAATGATAAGACAACCTACAGATTTTCAGGAGGTTTCCTAAATGAAAATGGAAATGTACTTCATACTGGATTTAAGCGTTACAATCTAAACGCAGGTTTAGATAGTAAACTGGGAGAACGTTTTAAAGTTGGATTTACTTCTTATATTACTTATAGCGACCAAAACGTTGGATCTCAGGAATCTTTAAGAAATGCTTACAGAGCCAGACCAACAGGTACCATATACTATAGTGACTTAGCCAACCCATCAGAAAATGGAGATTTAGAAGTAGATGGTTTAGCCGTTTGGATGGGAATAAATGATAAGCAGGTTAATAACCCCGTTCTGGATATTGATCCAAAAAGATCTAAACTTCAAACTACCTCTACGGTAGCCATGGCCAATGCTTATGCAGAGGTTACTTTACTTAAGGGTTTAACTTTTAGATCTTCTTTATCAGCTTCCTACACCGGCACAAGATTAGGAGATTTTAGAGGCCAATGGACAAAATCACAGTTGGCAAATAAACCAAGAGCTCAGGTAGATAATTCTATTCAAGGTAATTACACTATAGATAATATTCTAAATTATAATTTTGAATCTGGAAAACATAAATTAACCTTTACGGGCTTACAGAGTGCCTTTTACCAAAGAAATGAAAATTATTCCATTTTTGTGAGGGATTTACCATATAATTCTGACTGGTATGCAGTAAATACCGCTGCCACTATTGGAAATATTAGAAGCTCCCTAATTGAAAGATCTATTCTTTCGTATATGGGCAGGGTAAATTACACATTTAACGAGAAATACCTTGTGACTTTAACCGGGCGTTCCGATGGAGCTTCTCAATTAGCAGAAGGCAATAAATGGGCATTCTTCCCATCTGTTGCTGTTGGATGGAGATTAGCAGATGAAGGATTCATTAAAAATTTAAATCTTTTCTCTAACCTTAAATTAAGGGCTAGTTATGGTCAAGTGGGCAATGCGGGCGTTAATCCTTACAGCACCCAAGCCAATTTAATAAATACAGGCTACGATTTTGACGGTTCTCCTGCTTTTGGTTTCGCACCTCAGAATCTTGCAAATAAGGATTTGAGATGGGAACGAAGCACTGAGTTTAATCTTGGAATTGATTTTGGTTTTTTCAAGAATAGAATTTCTGGTACCTTAGAATTATATAATAGAAAAACAGAGGATCTGATCCTAAATCAAAGAATACCTACTGTTTCTGGATTTACTCAGGTGATTGCCAATGTTGGTGCCATTGAAAATAAAGGGATAGAACTTACGCTGAATACAGCCAATATAGTAACCACCGATTTTTCCTGGAATACCACCTTTGCCTTCACACAAAATAAAAATAAGTTACTGGAACTATATGGCGATGGTCAATTGGTTGACAAAGGTAATCGTTTATTTGTTGGTTACCCGATCAGAGCTAATTTCGATTATCAATTTGACGGTATCTGGCAGACAAGTGAAAAGGATCAGGCAGCTTCATATAAACAGGTTCCAGGCTCTGTAAAGGTAGTGGATCAAAACGGGGATGGCATTATTTCTTCTTCTAATGCTATTGATGACCGTGTATATTTGGGTACTCAACTGCCTAACTGGATTTTGGGGGTAACGAATAGATTTAAATATAAAAATTTAGATTTTTCGTTTTTCACCTATTACAGGAATGGAACTCAATATAGAAATAATACATTAGCCGGAACGTTTGGTGAAATAGGTAGCGCGAGGTATAATAAACTGGCAGGATTGGACTATTGGCGAAGTGATAACCCATCCAATACCTTTTTTGGGGTAGTTGCGGCTAATCCTTACAGAAGCGCTATTTTCTATCAAAACGCAAGTTTCCTTAGAATATCAGATATCACCTTAGGCTATAATTTTTCACCTAAAGTTTTAAGTGCTCTCAAAATGGGTAGTGCAAGAATTTATGGACAGGTATCAAATCCCTTTGTTTTTAGCGATTTTACTGGCTTTGACCCTGAATTTAACTCTGCTATTTATCAAGATGATGTTCCATCCATGATTTATACTTTTGGTGTTAGCATCAGTTTTTAATCTTGACCTAAACTAAATGAAAATGAAAAAAAATTATAAATTAAGATTCTCAATTCTTGCTTTTTCCCTGGTTACCCTCATACACACAGGTTGTAATGAAGATTTCCTGGTAGAAAAACCCGTAACTTCTTTAACGACGGATGTTTATTATAAAACAGCCACTGGATTTGAAGATTTAGTAAAAGCGTGCTACCCATTACTTCGAAATATTCATCAGAACAGACACCTTGTTCTTCAGGGAACAGATATATTCTCTTCTCAAGGAGGATGGAATCCATCTGCAGTTAATGGGAAAGAAAATTTACCTGCTTTATGGGATGTTCATGATGCACGGTTTAATGCTGAAGTGGCGGAAATCAGAACACTTTGGCAGTTACTTTATGCTGAAATAGCGAGAACAAATACCGCTATTACCCGTGCGGAAGGTATCACTACTATGGCCACAGCGCTTAAGGACACCCGGGTTTCTGAAGCAAAATTCCTACGAGCTTTATGTCTATTTTATGCAGTTCAACAATGGGGAGATATTCCGATGCCCTTAGCAGAAATTACTACAGCCAGTAAAGATTATCCAAGAGTAGCTGCTGCTGAAGTTTACAAGCAAATCATAACCGATTTATTGGATTGTGAGGCTAAAATACCCGTAACCGCTTCAAATTATGGGAGAATTAATAAAGGTGCTGTACAGTTTCTATTATCGAGAGTATATCTAACGAGAGGTTGGAATTTCAATAATTCTTTGGGTGGTTCCAATGCTGATTTTGATTTAGCCTTACAATACGCTGATAAAGTCATAGATGCATTTCCCTTAGCAGCAAACTACAAAGACCTGTTTCCAAAAAGAGATGATAATCCTTTAAAGCAATATACAGGGGCTCAAAATGATAAGAATCCTGAAATAATCTTTGCCGTTCAGTATAACGCAAACGTTCTAACTAATAAAACAGATGCAGCTTTTCCACAAGATGCAGCAGGTGGTAATGATTTACATTCTAAATTTGGGCCAAGTGGTGAAGGGTTTGTAGGTACAAAAGGAAGAACATCAGATTATAACCGAACTTTAAGCATTCACAATATAAATACTGCAACCTATCGTTTTTTTGATCCAGTGAATGATACCCGCTATGCTCATAATTTTGTTAGTGTCGGTTATGCTTTGAATGCCGTCAAAGATTACAGAGTTTTACCTTTATCTAATCCAAACCTAAGAGTTAGTTTTAATTCAGGTGACACCGTTTTATTATGCAGACCTTGGAATAATCCTGCTACAACGAAAGAAGAAAGAGGCATTGATTTAGGTGGAACCAAAAAATATGCGGTAGTTAATACCGATGAGTACGGAGGTGGGTACCCTATTGATAATTCAGGATTAAATATCCAGGCACCATTAATGTGGAAATTCTGGCAACCCGGTATTCCTTATGGTGATGCTTTTGGAACATTCAATGAAGCAATATTTAGATCGGCAGAGGCCTATTTAATTGCCGCAGAAGCAATAGTAAAGGGAGCCAAAGGTGGCAAACTAGGTGGCGCTGATGTGTATTATAACAGAGTTTTAGATCGTGCCCTAGGTACAAAAAAAGGAACTGATCCAAAATGTGCAGCTTCTCCTGAAAACCAAAAATCTCTGGCCACAGCTTCATATCGTGCAACAGCAGCAAATATTTCCATTGATCTAATTCTTGATGAGAGAGCAAGAGAACTAATGGGTGAATATAGCCGCTGGTTTGACCTGAAAAGAACGGGAAAATTGGTAGAGCGTATAAAAAAATACAATCCTTGGGTTAAAGGACAGTCGATCTCAGACAAACATAATTTGAGACCCATTCCACAAAGTGAAATTGATTTATCTTTTCCATCAATCAAACAAAATCCTGGATATTAATAGCTAAAGACTATTTTTTACTTGTATATTTAGAGAGGAAGAAAAAATCTTCCTCTCTTTTTTAGCCTAAAATTTTCCCTATGAATCGTAGAACATTTGTTAATACCAGCCTTTTAGCTGTTTCAGCATTACCTTTTGGTAACCTTGATTTTTCAAAAGTAAGCAAACCAGCATGGATCTTGGAATGGATAAAAATTCAAGATAAACAGCTTCCTAATTATCAAAAATATAAAGTTGTTCAAAAGGAAAACAAATATTTTGGTGGATACATGGATGACGCTGAACTGCCAAATCCGCATTCAACGGCTGGTTTTATTGGGAAGGCGTGTATGCTTTGGACTTGCGAGGAATCTGTGTTTTACCAACAACCTTCATTAGTACCTGACATTGAGTTGGCGCTGATAAGTTTGCTAAAAATGCAACACGCTGATGGCACCATAGATCTTCTTTCTACCAATTTTCACTCCACACCGGATACTGCATTTGTACTTGAAAATATTATTCCAGCTTATATTTTCATAAAGGAAAGTAATCTGAAGAATACAGAAAAAATACTCAGTCTATTAAAGCAATTCATTTTAAATGCGGCTGAAGCCTTAAGCATTGGAGGAATCCATACTCCAAACCACCGATGGGTTGTATGTGCTTCATTAACCAGAATTAATGAATTATTTCCCAATGAAAAATACATAAACAGAATAAATCAATGGTTAGCGGAACATATTGATCTCGATCCTGATGGGCAATACACCGAAAAAAGTACCAATGGCTATTCACCCATTGTAAACAGGTCACTCATTACCATGTCCGTGGGTTTGAATAAACCAGCGTTACTTGATGCCGTCAAGAAAAATCTAATCATGACCTTTTACTATGTTCATCCTAATGGTGAAGTAGTCACAGAGGCATCAAACAGGCAAGACAAAGGGACTATTGGCAACATGCATAAATATTACCATATTTATCGATATATGGCCCTAAAATTTCAAGACGGTATTATGGCATCCATGTGCCGATTGATTGAAAGAACGAGTACACCAGAACAATTAGCTGGATTTTTGGATATATTTCTTGAGGATTCAGGCCTTTGGCAGGAACTTCCGACTTCAAAGCCATTACCAACCAATTATTCCAGAGAATTTCCCTATTCCGGCGTAGTCCGCATCAGACGCGAAAATTGGGATTGCACCTTGCTTTCAAATAATACCAGTTGGTTAACTTTCCATAAAGGAAACGCGGTGCTGCAAGCTATGAGAATAGCCACCTCATTTTTTGGAAAAGGACAATTTCAAACAGCTAAAATAAAGGCTGTTGATAAAGATTGGGTCTTACAAAATTCATTAGAAGGACCTTATTACCAACCTTTAGATGCGGACAAGATATCACCGGACGGTGATTTAGATAAAATGCCAAGGACCTTACGTTTACAAAGCGAGGTACAAAAATTAAACTATTTAGTTAAAGTGACCGAGCTTCCAACCGGCGTTGAGGTTGATTTTGATATTTCAGGTACTGATGGTGTTCCGGTTTCTCTTGAACTTATATTCAGACCAGGAGGCATATTTTCTGGCGTTTCTCCCATACCAAATAAAAAAGATGCTTATTTATTCCCTTCCTCTAAAGGCATTTATACGGTTGGAAACGATCAGATCACCTTTTCACCTGGCATGATTTTACACAAAGGTGTACAGCTTCGTGGTGCATTACCAGCTATGGAATCACCTACGGTTTATTTAACTGGCATAACCCCTTTCAAACATAAAATAACCCTTTCCTAGTAAAATCCATTTTTCAATAAATTTTCCTATTAACATGAAAAACACCCTATTTTTTGTCCTTGTGATACAAACAATTCTGGGAAGTATTAATCTGTCCGGCCAGGCTAATAAAATGCAACCAGTTGATTTGGTATATCCATTAACGGATGCTGCTAACTCAAGATGGTTTTTTTTTAATTCTGCTACCCGACCCTTTGGTATGGTTAATTTAAGTCCTGATAATGCCATTGACGCCGATTGGAATGCAGGATACAGATATGAAAAGGATAGTATCAAATGTTTCAGTCATATCCACGGATGGCAATTATCCGGTATTCCTGTTTTACCTACCACAGGGGAATTTAAAGGACATTTAGGTTCCGATACCTACGGATCTGTTTTTTCTCACAATAAAGAAACGATTAAAGCAGGCTATCATCAGGTTTATCTGGAAACTTATAAAATAAAGGCTGAACTAACTTCAACAACAAGGGTAGGATTCCATAAATATACTTTTCCAGCAGCTGAAAAGAGTCAAATCCTATTTGATTTTTCTACATTCCTTGGTCCGTCAGATACCCAATATGGATTAATCAGAAAGATTTCCGATACAGAAATTGAAGGCTATGCTATCATGGCTCCTACCATTCGACGACCAAAAACAGTGACTGTTTTTTTTGTTGCGCAATTTGATAGACCTTTCAAATCGTTAAAAGCATGGCAATTTGGTAAATTATTAGGAGAATCTGACCTCATTGAAGGGGAAAAAATTGGTGGATACGTTGATTTTTCCACAACTTCTGGTGAAATACGGAAAATGAAAGTGGCTATTTCTTATGTAAGTGAAGCTCAGGCACGATTGAACCTGGAGAATGAGCTAAACCACTGGGATTTTGACAAAGTAGTGGCTGAAAGCAGAACGGATTGGAATAATTGGTTAAGCAGAATAACTATTGAAGGAGGTACTGAAACAGAACAAAGACGATTTTATACTGACTTATGGCATGCATTGCAAGGGAGGCGGATTATTTCAGATGTAAATGGGAAATATTCCGATATGACTGGGCCCGTTCGGATTATAAGACAAATACCTTTGGATGCTAGTGGGAAACCAGCTTACAACCATCATAATTCTGACTCTTATTGGGGTGCCCAATGGACTTTAAATACGCTTTGGCATTTGGTTTATCCAGAGGTAACTGAATCTTTTGTTAACTCAATGATAAAAATGTATGAGGACGGCGGACTTATACCCAGAGGCCCCGCAGGTGGAAATTATACTTATGTTATGACAGGTGCAGCGACAACGCCCTTCATTGTCAGCGCCTACCTAAAAGGAATAAAAGGCTTTGACATTGAAAAAGGATATGAAGGGTTGAGGAAAAATCATTTCACGGGTGGTATGATGAGTAAAATAGGCTATGAGCACAATACCTTTAAAGGTGGAGGTATTGAGTATTATATGGAAAAGGGTTATGTTCCCCACCCTTTAAGTAAAATAAAATACGGCTTTCATCAAGACGGATCCACTCAAACATTGGAATATGCTTATCAGGATTATGCCTTAGCTCAGTTTGCAAAAAAATTGGGAAAAACAGAAGATTATCAACTTTTCATGAAAAGAGCCACTTATTATAAAAATATTTGGAATGCAGAAATAGGTTGGATGTGGAATCGGACAATAGATGGAAAATGGGGAGAGCCCGTTGATATTCTCAGATACGATAATGGATGGGAGGAAGGAAATGCAGCGCAATATACCTGGTTTGTTCCACATGATGTACAGGGATTAATCTCTTTAATGGGAGGTAAAGATAAATTTAACGCCAAATTAAATACCTCCTTTCTTGAAGCAGAAAAACATGATTTTACTTCAGGGAAATCACACGATAAAGAGTTACTTGAAAAACTAAGAAAGGTTTACATAAATTATGGTAATCAACCAAGCATTCAAACTGCCTATTTGTTTAACTATTCAGGGGCTCCCTGGTTAACTCAATACTGGTCCAGAAAGGTCGTTGAAAAAGTTTATAGTGGTTTATCACCTTATTACGGTTACAGCGGAGATGAAGATCAAGGATTGATGGGCAGTTTAGCCGTTTTAATGAAATCGGGTATTTTTTCCACCAATGGCGGCACTTCCGAGAGCCCATTTTATGAAATTAGCAGTCCTGTATTCAATAAAATAACTTTTCATTTACATTCAGATTATTATAAGGGAAAAAGTTTTACCATTGAGGCTCCAAATAATAGCGCAAAGAATTTTTATATTCAATCTGCCACCTTAAATGATAAACCATTGGATAAACCATGGATTTTACATGAAACGGTAACAAATGGCGGAAAATTAATTCTTAAAATGGGCAGCACACCGAATAAAACATGGGGAATTAAACCAGAACAAGCCCCCCCTTCCATGACAAGTTTTTAACAAATGCCTTAGTTGGAATCTTTATTTGATAAAAAGAGAGCTATGAGTTCACCTTTACTATTTATCTCTAATTTACGATAAATTTTTTGAAGATGAAATCTTACGCCATCAATAGAGATTCCAACTTTATCGGCTATTAATTTATAGCTTAATCCCGAACTTAATTCCTTAGCTATGTTTATCTCTTTCTCAGTTAAAACTTCCTCAATGATGCTTTTCTTTTGAAAATTTTTGATCATTAGGGGTAGTAAAGTCATACTTACACTATTTCCTAATGTGAACATGGCTTCAACGTGATGAGCAAATTCCAATACACTTTCACTTTTCAAGCAAAAGCCATTTGCCCCAGCTTTAAATGTTTCAAAAATCCTAAAAGAATTTTCCGGCTCTGTGATAACTAAAATATTAATCCAGGGTAATTTTCTCT
>JANQZX010000065.1 GCA_030728245.1 Saprospiraceae bacterium
AGAAAATGACTTTTCAGCGCTGATGTCCCACAGATTATTCAAGCCAGAAAATATGCCTACTTTCGAAAATCTACTCACCCCGGTAAGCATTACAAATTCTAAATGAGCGTCTTCGTTTTTAAGCACTGAAAATAGATTTTTTAAAATACCTCTATTTTTCAATGCCTTTTTATAATTCTTACCTAAAAAATGAGTGATAGGTGCATCGTATTCATCAATCAATATGACTACTTTGGCTTTTAATGCCACTTTTGATATAAGTTGGCTTAGTTTAATTCCTAAAGAAAAATCATTTTTCGGTAAATTATATTTGTCATATTCTATGTCCAGCAAATGATGTAAGGATTTATTCAAATCCTGTTCATCTAAATCTATCCCAATAAATGTAAAATGAATCACGGGATGAATTTTCTCCCAATCCCAATGATCATAAATCCAAAGACCCTCAAAAAGTGATTTGCTACCCGAGTATAATTCCTTAATTAATGAGATATGAAGCGACTTCCCAAAACGTCTCGGGCGGGATAAAAAATAATATTTACCCGTCGTACATAAGGTATGGACATACCGCGTTTTATCGATATATCTGAAACCTCTCTCAATAATTTCTCTAAAATCTGAGAATCCTATGGGAATCAACCCTTTCATGTGTTCCTCATTTTCACAAATATACGTGATTTACGCATACCGTTAAGCAAGGAAACCACCTGAATTAATATAATCGAGATAACCCGTTCTGGATTATTTCAAATTAAGGAGCACAGGATGAAAATCACCTTTCAAGCCAATGGGAACAGCATTTCGAATGGCATACACGGTATCGATAGATGTACGGGTATCTTCCAGGCTAAATCCATTACCTGCGAGGACTTCCTTGTAACTAATATTGTGCAAATCGGTAAATCCCTCACTAAATTCAAACAACTCTCCACCTATATTAATAGCCCTGAACGTACGCATTCCTTTCGCTTTAAAATCGTCCGGAATGGTATTGTAATCAATACTTAAGAACCAACGTACCCTGGCATTTTCAAATTCAAGATATCCTGCTGCGGTATTTGGGGTATGGACATGTACTATATTTTCCTGCACAGCGCCAAAAATCCAGCTTAACATATCGAAAAAATGAACGCCAATATTTGTAGCAATACCTCCCGATTTAGTAACATCACCTTTCCAGCTGGTGAAATACCAATTTCCACGGGACGTAATATAGGAAAGGTCAACCTCCCATTTTTTATCTTTCGGACTTTTTTGAATTCGATCTCTCAGTGCAATAACACTGGGATGTAAACGCAATTGAAGGATGGTATTTACCTTTTTATTTGTCTCTTTTTCGATCTCCTGAAGAGCGTCAATATTCCATGGATTGAGAACGATGGGCTTCTCGCAAATGACATCGGCGCCAATTCTTAAACCAAATCGAATATGCGAATCGTGAAGATAATTGGGAGAACAAACACTTACATAATCTAAATTTTGTTGGGTTCGCTTCAATTTTTCAACATGCCTGTCGAATCTTTCAAATTCGGTAAAAAACTGAGCATTAGGAAAATAACTATCGATGACCCCAACCGAATCGAAACGATCCATAGCTGCGACCAAATCATTTCCTGTATCCTTAATGGCTTTCATGTGTCTGGGCGCAATGTATCCAGAAGCACCGATAAGTGCGAATCTTTTCATGCTTGCAAAATTTAGCTCACAAAGCTATCCATTTTTATGAATAAATGCATCGGTTATTTCATCCATACGCTTTAATTTAAGGACAAAATCACCCTTTATCCGATCTCGAAACTTATTTAATTTGTGTAATGAATCATCGATTTCGTCAGGAATAATAAATTCAAGCCATTCTCGCATTCTTTTAGCTAATGTTGGCGATTTTCCCTTCGTTGAAATGGCAATTTTCAAATGCCCCTTGGTAACAATACTCCCCATATAAAAATCGCATAAATGCGGCGTATCGGCAATATTCACCAGAATTCCTTCTTTTTGGGCATCCTTTGAAACTTTAACATTCACCTCCTTATCGTCGGTAGTGGCAATAACCAACTGATGTCCTTTCAAAAAAACCGATGCATATTTTTCATTAATGATGGTAACCTCTTTGTCAGCAATAAAGGCCATAGTTTCATCTCTGACCATTGGCGAAACCAAAGTAACTATAGCTTGAGGACTCGATTTAAACAGGAAGGTTAACTTTTCCAGGGCTACAAATCCGCCTCCAACAATTAAAATACGGATATTTTCAGGTTTAATGAAAATGGGATAAAGATCATTCATATAAAGGCAGGTATCTGATGAATTTGATTTTTAAATTGGACGATAGAGGATTTGACAATGGGTCCAAAAATAAGCATAGCGGGTGCCTCTATTTCATTTTCATTGACCTGCAATTCAATTTGTTCCAAATCGGAAAGTAAAGTTTTTTCATTAGGTAAGGTTCCATTGGAGATGACAGCAACAGGGTAATTCAATGGTTTATATCGTTTAAAAATGGAAACAATTTCACCAATATTACCCAGCCCCATAAAAACAATAACCGTTGCTGACGATTTGGCGGCTGGTAAGATATCCTTTGAAACGGTACCCCTTGAAGTCGTACCCGTTGTTACCCAGAAACTTTCCGCTACACCTCTTTGCGTAAGGGGGATTTTATGCCTGGCTGCGATACCGCTGAAGGAAGAAATTCCCGGAATTACCTCTGTATCAATTTTTGCATTTTGGGCCATTTCGAGTTCTTCATTTGCCCTTCCAAATACAAAAACATCTCCTCCCTTTAATCTGACCACCCGTTCTCCCTGACTAGCTAAGGTAACCATTTTAAGAGAAATATCCCGTTGTAAAATAGAATGTAACCCCGCTCTTTTACCCACATATATTTTAATGGCTCTTTTATTATAATCAAGTAAATCCTTATGTATCAAAGCATCATAAAGAATATAGGTAGCCTGTTGAATCGCTTTTATCCCCTTTATGGTAATAAGTTCAGGATCGCCCGGGCCAGCACCGACTAATTTTATATTTCCTTTAATTAACTTGTTCATTTCTTTGATTTTTTATCCACTTAATAGTATTTGATGCTGTATCCAAATAATTTTCAGCAAAAAGGAAAGTCAATACATCTGTCCTGTTCTTATCGATAAGCGCTTCAAATGAAGTACCAAATTCAGGGTTAAAATCAGGGAAATGGGTATCGAAAGCCTTTATAATGGACTCATGAGAGTTAACGGAAACATTTTTAGCAGTTAATAGAGCTTTTGCTGCCCTAATTTGGGCGGCGTAAGCATGATAAACGGCATCACCAGGTTTCCCTTCCTTTAAGGAATTTTCAGCCCATTCATACATTTCATCCGCCTCAAAAATCAAGGTTTGAATCAAATCAATCATCACACCGGCACACTCCCCCACGCCGATAGCCTTTTCATACTTAGATTCATTTCCCCAATCTATAAAATCAATGGGCGTCAACTGACTGGTATCTGCAAATGATTTAAGATGCTGGAAAAAATAATCAGCCGTTTTCCTATCGTAGTATTCATTGAAATTTTCATTTTCAAGATGTTGACTTGAAAAATCATTTAATATCCAACGCAAAACATCGGGAACTTTTCTGGATGGCACTTTCAGTAATTTGTCAGCAAAACGTCCAAATCCATTACCCAAAAGTCCGCCGCCCAGTAAAACTTGTGTAGCCGGGGCAATCTGATTTCCCTGCTGGATGGTCATACCCTGAAACCCAATATTGGCAATGGTATGTTGCCCGCAAGCATTCATACATCCACTTATTTTTATGGTCAATTGATAATCGGTAATTAATTCCTCAAATTCTTCCTCAATCACTCGTTTCAATTTCGATGCCAACCCCATGCTACTACCAATGCCGAGATTACATGTATCGGTTCCCGGACAAGCGGTAATATCATTAATACGTTCAAAACCAGGGGTTGCCAATCCAATTTCCTTCAAAGCCATATACAAGGCAGAAATATTTTCTTCAGGAATATGCCTCAATAAAATACTTTGGGAAACGGTGAATCTACTATCATCACCAGCATAAATCTTTATAATATCAGCTAAAATTCTGGCCTTATGAGATGATATGTTTCCATTTTCTATGGGAATGCCAACAGCAAATAAGCCTGATTGCTTCTGCTTGAACACATTAGTTTTATACCATTTTTCAAAAAGCAAATCTGTCGGATTCGATAGGGCAAATAAGTTCGGTTGTGGGAATTGAGCAACATCAGATTCATTTAAAAGGAGGGCGCTTTGACTATTTAATTCCATGTTCACCCACTGCATAAACTGCTCCAATCCCACTTCCTTGATTAAAAATTTAAGGCGTGCCTTATTCCTTTTTACCCTTTCCCCATATCGGTCAAAAACCCTGATGATAGCTTCTGACATTGGAATTATTTGCTCTGCTGGAATAAAATCAAATAATACATCAGCACTTCTGGGTTGAGCACCAATGCCACCACCTAATAACATTCTAAAACCCTTAACATCATTTTCAATGACAGGAATAAATCCAAGGTCATGAAAATAGGTATATGCAGTATCGGAAGCAGAACTTGAAAACGCCACTTTGATTTTTCGTCCTAAATCCTGACAAATTGGATTTCTTAAAAAATAATTAAAGAATTGATTGGCATAAGGCGTGACATCAAAAGCCTCCTGTGGATCAATGCCTGCAAAAATGGAGGCGGTAATATTTCTCACTGTATTTCCACAAGCCTCTCGCAAGGTAATTTCATCCTTTTCCAATTCAGCCCATAATTCCGGTGTTTTATCCAACGAAACATAATGAATCTGAATATCTTGTCTGGTCGTAATGTGCAAATTACCCGTTGAATAAGTATCAGATACATCGGCAATTCGAATCAATTGACGAGCGGTAAAACGACCTAATGGTATTTTAATTCTGACCATTTGGACGCCATGTTGCCTTTGACCATAAACGCCCCTTGCCAAGCGAAGACTTCTGAATTTTTCCTCTCCAATCAGGCCATTTTTAAAGGCATATATTTTCTTTTCCAGATCTAGAATATCCTTTTCGACCACTGGATTTTCAAATTCGGTTCTAAAACTTTGCATGTGATTTGGGTTAAATGAGATGACAAAAATAATTATTATTTCTATATATCCTATATAATTAGTAGAATAAATAAA
>JANQZX010000066.1 GCA_030728245.1 Saprospiraceae bacterium
ATAAATGGTTTGAATCGTTCTCGTTGTATATATACAACAGAATGGTTCGCCGTTTACGTCGGTCCAATGGAAATAAAATTTTAATTGGATTGTGGCAATATCCGTTGTCGTCAAATAGTAAAATTTGCTTGTTTCTCGTGGTTAATCTAAATTGTACAAGTTCTTCCAGGTCTTTGGGTATTGGAATATCCCCATAGCCCTCCTCCTGAAGGAATGATTTTACCATGTCATAACTCGCTCTTAACGAAGAACCTGAAAAAGTTGTATGATATTCATACCCATCTGATTCTCCTCCTAAATAATCAGAACCCGCTGCTGGAAAGGATTCACGTAACCTCATGGATGCTTTTTCTTTTAATTGGCTAATATAGATAGAATTCTGACTTTTTCTTAGGAAAGTAATTAGCAAAATAATTATATCTTTATCCTCAAATGCGGATATTGGCCGACATGGAAGAACTACGATTTAAAATTAGGGATAAAGGCCGCTTTGGCTTCATGGATGAACACGGTAATGTGGTCATAGAGCCGCAGTATGTCGAAGCAGAAGATTTTTATAACCTTTTTGCTAAAGTAAAATTCAATGACCATTACGTGCATGTCGATTTGTTAGGCAGGCTACTTCTCAAACAATTATATAAGTTTATTGGCTATTTCGAGGAAGATCTGGCCAGGGTCAGACTCATAAAACGTTGGGGGTTTATCAATGGGAAAGGTGATGAAGTTATTGAAGTAAGGTACGATGATGCTTTAGATTTTAGTAACGGTCTTGCCGCCGTATCTGTAAATAATCAATTTGGATATATTAATAAAGAGGGAAAAGTAGTTATCTCTCCAAGATTTAATTGGGCAGGAGATTTTAAAGGGGATTTAGCCCCCGTTCAATGGTTCGGAAAAAGTGGTTTCGTTGATAAAAATGGTCTGTTTATTTTAAATACGCCATTTGAAAAATGCTTTCCTTTTCAGAAAAATGTAGCCGTTGTCCTTCATGAAAATTTATGGGGACTGATAGATTTACAAGGCAATCTTCTGCTGCCTCCGCAGTTTCCTTACTTTTCAGGTTCCACCAATGGTGAGTTTTTCGATGATATGGCCATTTTTAAAGTGGATAATAAATTTGGCTTCGTAAGTATAAAAGGTGAAATTGCTGTTTTACCGCGCTATGAATCTGCAGGTGATTTTAGTGAGGGACTCGCGCCCGTTCAGTTGCATGGCAAATATGGTTATATCAATAAAAATGATGAATTAGTTATTCCTTTTATCTTCGAAGATGCCGGGCTCTTCTCTGAAGGTCTCGCTCAGGTAAAACAAAACAAGCAATGGGGCTTTATTAATTCGTCAGGTGAATGGTGTGTTCCACCTAAATTTGATCAGGTAATGCCATTCAGAAATGGTTTGGCATGGGCTGAAAAAAAATCAAATTGGGTGTATATCAATCAGTCTAATGACATTATTTGGAAAGAACCAGACCTCTACTCATAGTAAATTAAAAAAGGAGACCCCTGGATGGGATCCCCTTTCTAAAGTTTCATTACTCCAAGATTCTTTAAATTACTACTTTTTTATAAGTAATTCATCTAATTTCTTAATCAAGATATCATGATTATTAGGAGAATTTCCTAATATCTTTGAAACGATATTCCCTTTCTGATCGATTAAATATTTTGTTGGGTACCCCATGATATCATACGATTTTACGATGTCATTCAGATCGGCATCATAAAGTACGTTGGGCCATTTTATAGCATCTTCTGCAATAGCCTTTCTCCAGGCGGCCTCCTGTTGCTCTTTGCTCTTTCCTCTGCTTACAGCTTCATTTGATATGCCGACAATTTCAAAACCCAAAGATTTATACTTCTCATAAGCCTCTTTTAATTTTGGATGACTTTGCCTGCAAGGAACACACCAGCTTCCCCAAAAATCAAGTAAAACGACTTTGCCTTTCATGGCAGCAAGGTCCACGGTAGCTCCATCGAAGCTGGTTTGTACAAAGGTAACGGCAGGCTGTCCTATGGCGGTGTTTTTATTATTCTGTATTTTAATACCCAGATTTTTAGCTGTTTGCGACGATTTATATTTTTCGTCTAATGCCTTGAACTTTTTATCCAAAACATCAACGGGCAGAACAAGGAATAAACCTTGTAGCATTAAAATACTGGAAAAGGCAGCCGGATATTTGTCAATATACTGTACTCTTAATTGTTGGTTTTTCCTTCTCAATGCTGTTGATTTTTCCTTCAATGCCACAGATCCCACTGTGTCCTTTGCGTTGGCTTTAGTATTTTGCTCCTTTTGAATTCCCCATACTCCTAGGGATATAGGTAGGTCTTCAGCTCTGAATTTCTCATAAATCAAGCTTTCTTCATCGTTGGTAACTATTGCAGAAGTCCATATTTCCTTTGCATTACCATTTATAACAAAATTATTATTTGTCAACATGAACATTAAAGCGGGTGGAAGCGCTATCGCTTTGCCAATCCTTAAATACAGGCTGGTATCCAAGACCTCCATACGCACTAATTGGGGGTCAACCGTTTTTCCTTCCCACAAAATATAATCCTCTTTTTTGGGCGTTAGGGTATCCACTTTTGTTTTTCCATTCACAATATGGCTAACTCTTACCTTATTATTTTTAAGGCCAACAAGGTTTAACTCTACTTTAAATTGAGATTGGGAGTCAAGTAGAAAAGGTAAAACGCAAAAAATAATGCCAAAAAGTTTGTTCATTTCTTGATTATTAAATGATAAAATAGGTTTTGTTCTAAATGTTAAGGATTATCAACCATATTTGGATTGTATTGAAGAATCTGCGGGGGAATTTTTAAAGTCAGACGCTCATCTGTCAACGTAAAGGTTTCTGCATCAAAGTTTTTAGTTCTGTCAAGATTGTTAAATTTGACGTCTTTATACAATCTGCGCATATCAAACCATCTCATCCCCGTACTTGCGTATTCCCTTTGTCTTTCGGCGAGGATGAACTTAACTAAATCATCCTGATTAGTTACTGTAACCGTCGCATCAGCTGCGGGCATTCTATTTTTTCTCAATTCTTCTACATCTGCCTTGGCACCTGCTACGTCGTTTGCCCTGGCTTTGCATTCTGCAGACATAAGTAGCAAATTGGGTAAATTGGGTCCTAGATTTACACTGGTGGGTGAATTTCTAATGAAACCAGGTAAGGTTACGGTTCCATTGGATACATTTCTGTTTAGAAACATTTTTTTGCGATGGTCCGTACTGGCGAAAAGGGCTAAAATAGTTGGTTTTATAAACAAACAGTTTCTATTTACCGTACTATTAACACTCAATTGTCTTAAAAAAATGTTCTCTTCACTATTGTAATGCAAGGGATAGGCCGAGGCTCCACGCCATGGCTGTGCCGCATTAAACCACCCTTTTGGTGCAGCTACAGTCATGGTTGTATTGTAATTGTATAGTTTAACTGGCAGTGGACCTTCTGTTAAACCTACTTTTGCTTCATTTAAGAATGTTAAAGCGGTAGCGTAATTGCCTATCTGAAAATAAACCATACCTAACATGTATTGTGCCGCCGGCCTTGACATTCTTACACGACTGTAAACTTTTGGTTGTAAATCGGGTATAGCCTGGGTAAGTTCATTAATGACAAAATCATACAATTCCTTTACTGTAGCTCTTTTAAAATCGGAAGCGTTTACGTCAGCTTTGACTACAATAGGCACTGATAAGTCGGTAGTGGCAGTGTTTACATTATAGGGTTGCCCAAATAAATTGGCCACTATAAAATGATTGAATGCTCTACAGGCCTTTGCCTCCGCTAATAATTCTTTTTTCTTTGCCTCGGTTCCTCCTTCTGAAGACATTACGCCCTCAGCTACTAAATTATAGTTATATAGCTGGTTGTAAAATGCGCCCCATTCATTCGATTCATCGGTGGGCAAATAAGGATTTGCCTCCCATTTGAATGCATTTTGCCAGGCTACGTTTGGAATGGCATTCAGAAATCCTGCGGAGGAGAATATATCATCTCCCATGAATAATGGCATTTCCGCGGAACCCAATAAACTGGAAATTCCACCTGGTTGATTTCTGATATTCAGGTAACTGAATAAATTGGCGTTATTGAAAATACCGTTAAACTGGTCGGTTGTTTTTAATACATCTAACCCTTTGGGCGTTACATCTAAAAATGACTCGCAACCTGATATTGATACCCACAACGTACAGATGAATGCAAAACTTTTTATAGTTGATTTTTTCATTTTCTCTTTTTTTTAAATTATTTGAAAGATGCTCTTAAACCAAAGGTGTAGAATACCGGCATTCTGTCCAATCTCAAACCTTGCTGGTAATCAAAGTATTCCGGATCTATATTGTTTTGGTTTTTAGTCCACAATAATAAATTGTTTACCTGGCCGTAAATATTCAAATCTCTCATGGATAGTTTATTCGCTATGTTTTTACCGAATTGGTAATTAACGGTTAAATCTCTAAGTTTCGCATAAGAAGCTGAAGTTATATTGCTTAAGCCCTGTGTATAAAAATTAGTATTTCTTTGGGTCGATGAGGTCGATGCATTGGCTACATACTTTGGTATATCCGTATTCAGTTCATCTCCTTCCTTTTTCCATCTATTGTCGAAATAAGTAGGTAGATTACTTAACAATCTGCCTGTGTAAAAGCGATTAACATCCAGTCTCATCTTATGTCCCAGATTAAACACTACCAAAAAGGATAAACTTAAGTTTTTGTAAGAAACAATATTGGTTAAACCACCATACCAAAGTGGCTGGGTAGTTCCTGCAAACTGTGGATCTGCTACTTTTATCTGATTAGCTAACCTTAATGTGTCATTCGTTGCACTCAAAGCCAGTGGATTTCCCGCTTTATCCAAGCCTATATTATTGTAACCAAATACAGGGAAGGCGGAATATCCTTCTACCTGAACGCCTGCTATTTTATTGGAAAATGTTAGTGCAGAAGATCTTTTTAGGGAAATTATCTCGTTTTCGTTTCTTGACAACGTCAAAATGGTTCGCCAGCTAAAATCTTCTGCGGTAATATTTATACTATTTAGTTGTAGCTCAAATCCTTTGTTTCTCAAACTTCCGAGATTATCATAAGCATAAGAAAAACCTGTGGTTGGATCAATGGGCACAAAGCCTAATAAATCGGTAGTTAATTTATCATATA
>JANQZX010000067.1 GCA_030728245.1 Saprospiraceae bacterium
CCTTTTGCTCCTACATTAGTTTTCCATTTGCGGAGTTTGCTTAAAAGTTCATTAGTTTTTAGTGGTTCGGTATCAGCAAGATTATGTTTCTCTTCTAAATCGTCCGCTAGATTATAAAGTTCGATGTGTCCATCCTCAAGATATTCTAATAATTTCCAGTTACCATCACGAATCGAACTAACTGGCTTTACTGCGTAATAATAATGTGGAAAATGCCAGTACAAAGCTCTGTTTTCAAGAGATTTCGCCTCTTCACCTTTTAGTAAAGGCAAGAAGCTTTCCCCCTCAATATTATCTAAATCGTTAGGTATGCCAGCAATTTCCATCACCGTGGGTAAATAATCGATTGTACTAATAGGGACATCAATTTGTTGTCCCTTACCTGGATTCTTGGGATAAAAAATCATAGTTGGAATACGAATTCCTCCCTCATATAAAGAGCCTTTTCCTTCCCTTAGCGGAAAGTTATCGGTAACAACCTTATCTTTATACTTCTGAATGACTCCTCCATTATCTGATGTAAACACTACTATTGTATTTTCTGAAATACCTAGTTCATCCAACTTATGGAGCAAGCGACCAACATTGTCGTCCACATTTTTTACCATAGCTGCATAGGTTTCATTCTGATGATGGTACTCTGATGATAGTTTATTTTTAAAGTAAGTAATGTCTTCGGCTTTAGCCTCGATTGGAACATGTACATTATAATAAGATAAATTCAGAAAAAACGGTCGAGAACCAGCATCTTCAATCATTTTCATCGCTTCATCCGTCAACCTGTCGGTCAGGTATTCACCTTCTCTATTTGTAAAATATTTCCCATCTGCATCCATCCCTAAATCGCCCACAAAGCGAAATTCGTCATAAACAATACCCGTATAAGGATAGAAGAAAGAGGGTGGAGCACCTCGTTGGCTAGAGGCTACACTTACATCAAAACCCTGTGTATTAGGAAAATGCATATAATCTCCGATATGCCATTTACCAACATGTGCTGTCAGGTAATCTTTACTTTTTAGTTTCTCTGCGATTGATATTTCTTCAAGGGGAAGGTTTTCTAGAGTTAGCGGTTCTAAGTATTTAGAACCTCTCAATCTCCTTTCTTCAGCGTTTCCTGTTGCCGCTTCGCTCCATACAGTATAGTTTAACTTTGCTGGTGTTTTACCAGTCATTATTGATGCTCGTGTTGGCGAGCATACAGAACCTGCTGCGTAACTATTAGTAAAAACCATACTCTTCTCTGCAAGCTTGTCAATATTAGGCGTTTCGTTTAAATCTGCGCCATAGCAACCTAAATCTGACCAACCTAAATCATCAGTTACTATGAAAATAATATTGGGTTTAGACTCATTTTGTGCGATGACTTGGGTTTGGCTGTAACTTGATAGGACTATACTCACTAACAAGAGATTTAATATTGTATTTTTCATGTTTTAAAACGAATTAATATAGTTTCTTTTCTGTATTTAATTTTTACCTCTTTTTGTATTAGCTTTTTCTTCTCTAATATTTTTATACTTATCTAGCGCCTTAATTAATTTATTATAGGATTGTTTAGCATCTCTATTCATGGTTACCAAAGCGAGCGGAGTCTTCTCAAAGAAATCCTCTTTGATATTATAAAACTCACCTGTACTATATAACTTGTATTTAGTGTTTCTGGCAAACTCTTTCAATTCTTTTCCACGTGGATCGTACCAACTGTATATCCATTTTCTAGGTTTCCCTTTTTTACCAAGAAGCTGAGGCAGGAAGCTAACACCGTCAATCGTAGTTTGAGAGGAAATATCAATATTGGCAGCATCGCACATTGTTGGTAAAAAATCACTAAAATCAATCAAGTCTGAACATGTTCTATTCTTTTCAATTTTCCCATCCCAACGCGCAATTAAGGGTACATGCGTTCCATTATCTGTTGTTTTCCCTTTTCCTCCTGGATAATCTGTTCCTTTAAACATTGAAATAATGGGTTTGTCAGTTCCATTATCCCCAGCAAAAATGATTAGTGTATTTTCACTGATACCTAATGCTTCAATTTTTGAGACGATTTTACCAACTAATTTATCCATATACGATATCATATCAGGAAAATATTTGGGTTCGCCTTTGTAGGTTAACGACCCTAGATTTTGTGAGTCCCAGTCTTTAGAATCAGGAGTTGGAACAAATGGACAATGCGAGAGAATCATTGGATAGTATGCAAAAAATGGTTGGTCTTTGTTTTGCTCAATAAAGTCGCAAATAAAATCACTTACTATATCTGGTCCATATTCACCATTATTAAAGTGTTTTACTTCACCATTAAATTCCAAAATTGGGTTTGAGAATCTGGTGTCATGACCAGCAGTATCCTTTCTTGAATATGATTGCTGCCAAAGACAAGACTCCTCAAAACCAAAATGTTGTGGCGAATCCTTTTCTTCCCCTAACTGCCATTTACCCGCTATAGCCGTTTTGTAACCTGCATTTTTAAAAAGATTTCCAAAACTTATCTGACTTCTATCAAGTTCACCAAAAACAGTATAATTTCTAACATTATACTGGCCTGTCATAAGCTGTACTCGTGATGGCGTACATACTGGTTGCGAATGACAATTCTTAAACCGAGCACCTTTATTAGCAAGCAAATCTATATTTGGTGTATGATATGATGTACCCCCATTTGCAGTAACACACTCGAATCCCAAATCATCAGCTAATATGAGTACTATATTTGGCTGATTTATCTGCGCATTTAGGCTAATAGTCAGCATTAAAACTAATGCCATACCACTTATGTGCTTACCAATATTATTGTTTCTCGTTTTTCTCATTTTAATTCGTTACTGGTATTATAATATATTGAATCCTATTTTAATACTATAAAAATATAAACAGCTATTTTTCTTTTTTCTGCCATGGAATTGCACCTGCTTTCCTAATGTGTTGTGATAATTGATAGCGGAGATTGTGAAACTCTTTAGGATTATCATCAAGCGGAATTGTTTCAAGTGGATCCTCTACTATATTGAAGAGTTGGAATTCTTCAAAAGGACTATTCTGAACCAATTTATAATCCCCTTTTCTTACAGCATAATAACACAATCCGCTATATTCATAACCGGCTCTTCTTACAAAATAAATGGTTCGATCATCTTTTTTAATTGTCTTATCACCTATGTCTGGCATTAGATTAATAGCATCAACTTCGTGATTGATTTCTATCCCTGCTAAATATGTTAATGTTGCATAAAAATCCATCGTCACCCCTATCACATTAGATGTAGAGTTTGATTCTATTCTATTATTCCATACCATACACGTAGGGACTTTTATTCCTCCTTCGTACATGTCTATTTTACCGCCACGCAAATTCCCATTTGATGCCTCACTTGGCAAATGCCCTCCATTATCAGATGAAAAAACAATAATGGTATTCTCATATTGTCCCGACGCTTTTAGTGCTTTTATTACTCTCCCAATTCCATCATCGAGATGCTCCACTAAAGCTACATTTTTAGCACGCTTATCACTTATATCTTTCTCTCTGTTTTTTACTTTTTCGTACCATTCTTTTGGAGGCTGAATGGGGTAATGCGGTGCATTATATGCCAGAAGCATAAAGAAAGGAGAGTCCGTGTTTTTTTGAACGTTTATATAATCAATAGCCCAATCGGAAAACACATCAGTTGCGTGTCCTTTGGCATTAACTACGCTGTCGTTCTTCCGCATATAGTTGTTCCCATGTTGTAGGTGATTATAATAATCATGCATCATACCTCCCAAAAAACCGTGAAAGAATTTAAAACCCCTTTCGTTTGGTGTATTAGGACCTTCAAGCCCAAGGTGCCATTTGCCAATAAGAGCGGTTTCATAGCCTGCTTTGTTCAGGATATCGGGCAATGTTATGGCATCTTCACATAAATACCCCCAACTTTGATCCTTAACTCCTCGAATAACTCCCGGCACACCGACCAAATCAGGATACCTCCCTGTGATTAGTGATGCTCTAGTAGGGGAACAGACTGTGCTATTGGAATAGAAATTATTAAATGTTACTCCGGATTTAAAAAGCTGGTCAATGTTTGGTGTTTTTATATCTGTACCTCCATTAACAGATAAATCTCCATAGCCCAAATCGTCAACTAATATGAAAACTATATTTGGCTGAATTACCTGTGCATTTAGTCCAATAGTCAGTATTGAAAATAATACTACTATGCTTATGTTCTTACCAATAATATTGTTTATCAGTTTTCTCATTTTAATTTATTTAACTCAATTTTTCAGAAATCATTCTATCATTTTCTTTACCCTATAATTGCTTCATAACAGAGTCACTATCTCAAATCTTTTAACCAGCTTTTATATTTTGAATAATCAATTCGAGCTTGATAAGCAATATTATGGTTTATCTAATCACTGTTTGCTTTTCATTAAATCTTGTTCTTTAGCTGGTAATTTTTTAAAAACTTTACCAGGTGGAATGTTTTCATTAAACCATGTGGCTACTTCATAAGGCAATATCCCTGAGCCCTCCCAGCGTTTCATATCTTCTTGAACATTCATCCTACGTTTGTTAACTAACTGCTTCATCATCTCAAAGGTTTCTGTATTTTGCTTAACCAAATTTTTTATCTCATTAGGGTCATCAATAAGATTATAAAGTTCATATTTTTCTATTTTACGAGTCTTTAAATAACTTTGAAATGATGTTCCGGGCGTATAATCTTCAAAATAGGCATACACTTTCCAGTCTCCATTGCGAATAGCCATGTGTTTTACAGCCATCCAAACAGGTGGATCTTCACGATTCAGCTTTTCTCCTTCAATTACAGGAAGCATACTTACACCATCAAGTGGGTCTTGGCTCATAGGCTCCATCCCAAAAAGGTCGTAGAAAGTAGGTACAAAATCAAAAAAGACTAATGGTTCATTTATGGTTTTACCTCCTTCAAGTTTTCCTTTCCAATACATAGCAGTAGGAACCTTGTAGCCTCCTTCATATAATGAACCTTTTCTTCCTCTTAGACCATTAGTAGAACGACCTGCTAAATCTTTAGGTCCATTATCAGATGTAAATGTTATCCATGATTTATCAGTAAGCTTATTATCATTTAAATAATTCATCATTCTACCTATCTGAAAATCCATATGATTAATGTTGGCATAGTACTCACCTGC
>JANQZX010000068.1 GCA_030728245.1 Saprospiraceae bacterium
CGTAGAGACGCGATGCTTCGCGTCTTCTCCACGATAGGTTTTGATTTAATATTTACCCTTAACGCTCAGTTTTGAATCAGGATTTACAGGATTTTGAGGATTTCGAAGATCGTATTCGGTTTAAACTGCCCCGTCCTAAAAAAGCGCAAATGCCATTGGCACCAGAAGTATATAAATCGACAGGTAATTCGCCAGTTCATGTATGTGGTATTTAATTTTTAGTTAGTTTTGGAAGAATATAGGATTCTATAATTTGCCAAATATGATATTTTTTATTACATTTGGCAAATTATATGACTAGCATAAAACAAATAATTCAAACAGATGGAACAGATTATAGGCAGAATTTCCGAGCAGAAACAACTTGCGCTTCTGCTTGAATCCCCTGATGCAGAACTATTGTCGATATATGGACGCCGCCGCATTGGTAAGACCTTTTTGATTCGAAATGCTTATGAAAAGCAGCTGATTTTTGAGTTTTCCGGCTTACACAATGCTTCATTAAGTAAACAACTAAATCTTTTTGGTCAAGCTATGACTAAAGCCACTGGAATTCCTTTTGCTTCACCCACGAGTTGGATGCACGCATTTGAACAACTCATAGCACTGATTGAACCTAAAATAAAAAAACAAAAAAAGGTAGTGTTCATTGACGAGTTCCCATGGTTACATACACCCAGATCCGGATTTCGGGAAGCGTTTGAGTATTTCTGGAATATGTGGGCATCCAGGCAAAAAAATCTGGTGGTAGTAATTTGTGGGTCAGCCGCAGCCTGGATGATTAAAAACATCATTAACCATAGGGGTGGTCTGCACAATAGGGTGACACGAAAAATGCGCTTACTCCCCTTTTCATTAGGTGAAACGGAACAATTCCTGCGAAGCCGGAACATTAGATTGGATCGTTACCAACTCATTCAACTCTACATGGTTATGGGAGGTGTGCCACAGTATCTAAAGATGATTGACCGTGGTGAAAGTGTAAACATTGCCATTGACCGAATATGTTTCTCTAAGGACGGTTTTCTGAACGATGAATTCAAAAACCTATTCCATTCCTTATTCAATAATGCCTCCAGCCATATTGCCGTCATAAAAGCATTGGCCCAGAAGGGAAAAGGACTAACCCGAAACGAAGTAATAACTACCTGTAAGCTCCAAACAGGAGGGGGAACAACTCAGGTGCTTGAGGAACTACGCGAGTCTGGATTTATTGAAGCTTACATCCCTTTTGGCAAGCATTCAAAGGACGCAGTGTACAAACTCATTGACGAGTATTCCTTGTTTTATGACAAATTCATGGCAAATGGCAAGATAAACGGGCGTGGAAGTTGGACTACTTTTTCCTCAAGTCAAGCCTGGATTAGTTGGTGCGGTATTGCCTTTGAAAGTATTTGTCTAAAGCACATTCTACAACTAAAGCAGGCTTTGGGTATTGCCAGCGTGCATACAGTACAATATGTTTGGCGACATTCATCACAAGGTCATGACGCTGGCGCACAAATAGATTTATTGATTGAGCGACAAGATCAGTGTATCAATGTATGTGAGATGAAATTCTCCAGAACGGAATTTGAGTTATCAAAGAAATATGCTGTTGAACTTCAAAACAAACTCGATGTTTTCCTAGAAAAGACCAAAACCCGAAAATCGTTATTTTTGACTATGGTGAGTACCCATGGCATTAAAAACGTGCAAAGCTACCCTGGGCTTGTACAAAGTGAAATCACAATGGATGATTTGTTTCAAATCATCGATTAAGTATGTCCTGTTATGCCCCAACCAAATACAGCGATTTATCCCCGTTATGGTAGGGGCGAATTGAATTCGCCCTCTCATAATACAGGTAACTTTCCCTTATGGAATCAAATTTGGTTTTGTTTCACCAATTACAGGAAGCAACGCAACCGCTATTTCTCAACTTTAAGATTTAATACTAATTTATTAAAATAATCTTGTGACCAAATTTCTAATTCATTAGAATTTTGGACAAATCTAATCACATCCTCTTTCACGTTTTCAATTTTAGTAGCATTGATTTTTGCATGTAGCAATTCCAATAATTGGTTTTTTGAGATTGATTTTTCTGACCAATCTCCGCTTTCTACAGCTCTACTGTAAAAATGCTCTAAATTCAGCCCAACACTATTTTTGATATACCATTCCATATCATACCAGTCTCTTCCCTTCACCCTATTCTTCCACTTACGAAATAGTAGGGCATGCATTTTACCCGCAAATAAATTTGGTAAGGTGAAACAGTTTACAAAAAATGAAAATGGCTTTGTAAGTAATAAATTTTCTGTTTCAAAATTGAGTGGTGGATTTGTATCTACCTCTATTTTAATTTTAATACCAGGCTTTAAAGGAAGTTTAATTTGAGGTATAGTGCTTTCAAATATTAACTCGCTCCATAACGTTTCTGACTTTAAAAAAGCAGAATCTATATTCGATAAATTAAACTTCGTTTTCTGCTTCAAGGATACACATACCATCATAAAAAGCAGCATGTTTGTAAAAATTAGCCCTGTATAACCCTGCAAGGGTAATCTCTTGCATTATTTCTCGTAACGCTTGTTCTGTTTCTTAAATATTTCTTGGCTTATATGAATCAATCCAATCTTTTATCATAATTCTGCAATTGCTTCAATTAAAATTTTAATACTACCACTTTTTGGACAAACTGATAACCACTTTAACATACCCCGAACATCGAGTTCACGAAGTTGATCCTTTTCAATTCGCAAATCTTCCACTAAAAAAGCCAATGCTTGTTTCTTACTTCGAAGATTTATTCCAGTCGTTGTAATAACTTTATCACAGAGAGCTTTTTCTGGACTTGCAATTAAAATCGTCTGTGTTTCGGTAAGGGAAAATGATTTTATGCCCAAAGGATAATACGTTTCAGGCAAATGAGTGAAGCTGAATACTACATTTTGAGTCATAATTTTTTTTGATACTTTAGGTGTCACGCTTGAAACTTCAAAAACCCGCTCTGGAATTAAGCCCCAATAAAACAGGGCTGAATCTAGTGACACATAACTTGGTCCATATAGATGATTTGCTATAAGAAAAGGCTCGGGAGCATTTGTACTTACCAAAGAGGTCGTCACGTAGAGTCCTCTTCTCAGTTGATAAATAATTCCCTGATTGACCATTTCCATGATTTTGTCATAGGGCCTTCTATACCCCTTTAGCAATCCAAGCAGTACTTGGGTGCTAATAGGTTGATCGCTATATTTGGACAAATTCATTTTGACATTTATTTGACATAATTTAACCATTTAATTCGGAAAATATCCGAATTACACTTAATAATTTAACAATTTATGTCAAATTAAATAGTTCAATTCGGAAATGAACCTAAATTTATACAGATTGTCTAAAAAGCCTGGTTTCATTAAAAATATTAGTGCTAAGATAGCGAGGTTATACCCCTGTTTTATGCCAAAGAATATACCTAAAATAAACATTATTTTTAAACCGAATACGTAAGCTATAATCCTCAAATTCCTGTAAATCCTGATTCAAAACCGAGTGTTAGGGGTAAATTTCACCCTTAAAACCTATTTTATGTGGATATCCACGTTATGGTAGGGGCGAATTGAATTCGCCCTCTCATGATACAGGTAGCTTTCCCTATTTACGGAGCAGGTTAATTCCTTCATTTAAAATACAGGCGCATTCTCATGTAAATTCAATGAATAGATCTATGTTGGAATTGGGTGAATGGAATAAGAAAATGGGTAATGGTTAAAAAAGGGCGAATGCAATTCGCCCCTACGAACCATAAAATAATATTGGTGGCATCAAACGGGAATATCATTAAATAGTTTCTCCTCTTTAAGATGCTTTTTCTTAATCATGAATGTCGCTTTTTCCAAAATTAAAATAAATTTTAGGAAATTCAAAGGTTGCCCCATCCACAAAAAAGGATGAATGATTTGTTAAGATAAATGTCCTATATTTACAGACAAATGTCTTAATTAGATTTTATGAATTCAACTATAGAAACCATTGAAGGGAAACTTAACAAGGAAATTGATTCCTTCTTCAGTACCAGTAAAATTAACGTGAGTAGCAAACAGGTTACGTATGAAAAATTCCTGGAAGACAAAATGCTTATTGTAATTGCTATCAGAAAAGGTATTCCTTATTCTCTATTTGACTTAATTCAAAAATACACCCCATTTTCAGAAAACGATTGGGCAAATTTCCTCGACCTATCCACAAAATCACTACAGAGATATAGAGCTTCTCCCGAACACCACTTTAAACCCATTCATTCTGAAAAAATAATAGAAATAGCGGAAGTTACAAAAGTAGGTCTTGACGTATTTGGTAATGTCGAGAAACTCAAACTATGGCTTAATACGCCAAGCTTTGCATTAGGAAAACTAAAACCAATAGAACTATTGAAAGACTCTTATGGTAAGGAAATGGTTATTAGTGAACTTCATCGAATGAATTATGGCATTTTTGTGTAGATGAAAGTATTCAGAATTTCAAGGGAAAAATACGCAACACCGTTGTCAGGTGAAGGAGCTGCTAAGTATGGAGCACGCTGGAATCCAGTAGGCATAGCCTTGATTTATACAGCTCAAAACAGGTCTTTAGCCATGGCGGAAGTTGCAGTTCATCTTACTTTGGCCACTTTGCCAGACGATTATATGATATTAACCATTGATATTCCTGATGACATAAAAATCAAGCAATTATCAGAAACAGACTTACCAGAGGACTGGCAAGAGTTTCCACATCCATTTTCTACTCAAAATATTGGGAGGGAATTTGTGACGGAAAATGAATTTTGCGTGTTAATCATACCATCAGTTGTTACACAAGGGGATTGTAATGTACTCATTAATCCAAATCATATAGATTTTTCTAAAATAAAAATCTCGAGTACTGATAAATTTCCATTCGATAAGAGGATTTTTAATTAAAACCAGCCATTAACAGAAAGAAATCAATTTTTGGCTTCCCCTTTGGGCTCTGGAATGTTAACCATCTGTCCAATTCACACGTTGGGTTAAATGGATTACGCGTTGAAATCTCTCCATTTACTTGAGTAATTTCATCACTGCCTCATTCCCTTTCACCGCATTTTTTGGC
>JANQZX010000069.1:0-1571 GCA_030728245.1 Saprospiraceae bacterium
TTTTTATCCGGGTTCATATACCGATGGGCATGCCGTTAAGGTTTTTGGTTCAACCCATGCTGCGCATTCCTTCGTTTATGTGGATTATTGGGTCACACAGGAAGTACTGGAAACGGAACTTGTACAGCACGCATTTTTAGGCTACGAGAATCTTTTTAGTATTCAAATATCGGCAAATGATCTTGCGCCTTATGGTTGGACACCCACTGTTCATTTTACACCTAGATATCCATTTAATGCTGCAAATAGGAGGAGGGAAGCCTATTCCTTCCTTCAAATACTGGAACGTAAACCGGAATACGATGAGGCACATGGTCCAAAACGATTAGCTATTTTATTTTTATTCGCCGACGGAATAGCGACTTATGATGCTTTGTTTTGCCAGACGAGGAATAAACTGGAACCATTTGCAATATTGCTCCATGATCATGGTGGTTTTGGAGGTGGTTACGAGCCCTTTGGAATGGGTGGATTAATGGAAAAAATAGCTATGCATGCTCAAATTAAGCCAACGTATTTGTTAGTTGACTATAATACAGAACCCTGGGGGGATTACACCAAATTAAAGGATGTCGCCGGCGATCATGGTGGAATGCATAATATGCCTCGGTATTTACATAAAAATAAATATGTTAATTTGTAAGAATGAAACAGTTCACCAGGTCGATTTCTTCACAATATTTTTATTCTAAAAAAAGAATTCATTACCTACTAAAAAACACCCATTTGCAAGATAACCTAATAAAAGCATACAATGAGGCTGAATACCGTGTAAATGGTTTCAGTGAACCTATTTATATAGGTAAACATTCAGAAGATGCCGATAATGTATTATCGAAAAATAACCTAACGGAATGGGCCTACATAACGGCGTATAATCCTATGTCCTGTTCTCTTGAGGAAGAAGAGAATATTCGAAGGAACAGTGAACTTCGTAAATTAGTCAATGACTACATAGTAATTGAAGGCGAAGGTCAGGATAAACAAAAGGAGTGGCCGGCAGAAAAAAGCTTTTTCATTGCCGGAATATCGTTGGATAATGCTAAAGCGTTAGCTGTTACATTTGGTCAAAGAGCCATAGTGTATGGGCAGCTTGAGCAGCCAGCAAGGTTGATCATTACCCTTGACCGCTTAGGAAATCCAGGCTAATAACACAAACAGTCGAAGCAAGGAACAAACGAATGCCAGACCTTGTCGATCAAATCACCTTTGGGCTTGTAAAGAGACTTAGGGTATAAACTAAAAAAATATTTTTAAAAATTAAAATGTAATATGTTATGAATGAAACGCTTAGACTTAGTTATATTCCATTTCCAACGCTCGATGAATTGCAAGAATTGTGGCAAAATTGTTTTGGCACGCAGGAAAAACTTCAGCACATTAATAATTATGTTCCTTATGAAGTCACCATATTTTCTCAATTAAGAGGCTTTTTGTCCAATGAACAAAAGGGATATAGATTTTGGTTGATACGACGAAAAATGGAAAATGATATCATTGGTTTTGCCATTCACGGTAGTTATTTCCCCGGCTATCCGAATGATGTCGGATTTAATATAGGATTAGATTAT
>JANQZX010000069.1:1671-5114 GCA_030728245.1 Saprospiraceae bacterium
TAGTTATTTCCCCGGCTATCCGAATGATGTCGGATTTAATATAGGATTAGATTATTTTGAAATGAGGTATGCAAAAATGTGGGTATGTTCATCAGGGAAGAACTGGCCAAATTTATTCTGGAAATTATGTTGTTGAATTAAAATACGTTTTTTAAAAGAATCATCCAATAAAGGAATTTAAAGGTAATATACTCCCTAACTATCTAAATTATAGAATATTATGTTTGTACAAAAAACTATTGCAATAGATGTTCCCATCGCTGCACCTGTTGAAAATTTAGCTCAGAGTACGTCCAAAGTGTTATTTTATCCATGTAGCGGCTTTGATCTGGAAGTCCCCGTGACCCATTTCGCTCCAGTAATTGATGTATTCTGGTTTGTAGATCGCGGATATTTTCGACCGGACCATCAGGATACCAGATTTAACAATCTGGACAGACCTGCGGATAGTATCTCTCCGATTTTCAAGCATCCGGACTTTGATTACATTAGATGCACCCTGGAAGGCCCAGCTGTAGATGACAGGTATTCTGTGCATATAAAGCCTTGCGTTTTAACGGAATTTTATTTGCATATACCCACGGGTAGAACCATTCAGCTCAAATTTAGGAGAGGCTATGGGTTTTCTGGTTTTGATAAAGAGATAAGGAAGCTTGCCGTATTCTTTCATAGAGGTGACAGTCCGGGAGAAGGTGGAAGTGGCAGCAAATGGTATTCAAGTCGCAATGGCAGAGGTACAATATGGGACAAACTGGAAGATGGTGGCTGGATAGTTACCGACTTAAGTCTTGCGTATGACCAGGATGTCTTTAGAATAATAACAGATGATATTAATGCTGGAAAAATCAAGAAAGTAAGTGAATTACTTAATCCGTCATTTGAATTCTATTCCCAGAAATATAACATAACATTTACCTGCATTGGCTTTTTAGGACACAGATATGGTCCAACATTAGCCTTTAGGGTTGACAGAGGGGATAAAACGACTGCATTTTAAAGCTTGAGCTTATCAAAAATTCATTAGGCGGTTAATTAACGTGAAATTACATTCGGGTGTTTAAACGAGGGGAGTGAATATTCCACTAAAAAGTGGGCCAACCATTCCGGCTCAAAGTGAGCCACTAAATTTTAGGTTTTTTAGAGAAGATTTCCTTTTATCGAATTAACTTAATGGTTTCACTCCAGTAAAACAATGCTTCACCTTTTGCAACAAACTTCAACTTTTTATTCAAGAAATTAAAATCTGGATGTTCAATCAAGAATATTTTATTATCTGTCACACCATCAAATTTTTTCAGTTCACCTTTAGCTTTTACTAAAGTGTGAGCAGCAAGATACGCAGCCTTTGATGCTGCTACTTGAGCTTCCTCCATGCGAAAACTTCCTAAATAAACATAATGTCTGAATTGATTTATACCTTTTTTTAACTCTTCAAATTTTTCTACATCTTCTTTTTGCTGGGTATCTCTTTTAGCCATAATAATTCCAGTATCAATTATATCTTGTAAAACAATTTCAGCGGTGAGTTCACTTTCCGGCCTATAACTTATTTCCCCTTTTGCTGTTGAATAAAACGATTTTCTAAAAACCTCAATATCTGAAAGTATATTGAAAAGTGTACCGATATCAAATAACTGCTTTATTATTTCCTTTTCTTTTTCCATTTTGTATGGAATGCCTATAGTTGTTGGAGCGTAAGCTGTTAGCTTATCTCCTGCTATTGAATTTTCGCAAGGAACAAATACGGTTAAAGGCTCACTATTTTGTTTTATCCATCCAGTATTGATAGGCTTTTCTTTCAATACAGGATAAGTGTTTTCAGCAAAAAGTATATCTAATAATATTTCTCGTTCTGGGTTTTGAACTATTTGACCTTCCTGATTTTTAGTTACAAGATTTGATTTATAAATAAATTTGTAATGAGCTTTTGGAATTTTTCCTTTATAACTTCTTCGTTCATCTGCCTCTAACTTTAAGAAAACATCACCGACTATTTTGTTCAAGTAGTTTTCAAGTTCTTTACGATGAACTTTTGGATTAACAATTACATCAATATCAACAGAAAACCTTGCAGGTCTTTCTAATAGAAGAATTAAACTTGTACCTCCTTTGAATATAAAATCCAGTCCCGTTTGCTTTAATTGCTCCAACAGATACAACGCAAGGATCATACTTTCAATAAAAATGCTGAAAGAGATGATTTATCAATCATTAAAAATAGTTTTAGGTAAGTCTGTTTTTTGCATTAAATACGCTTCCATGTCATCTCTTTTTGATCTCCTATTTGCGTAATTTAAAAGAGTTGTGGTATTAATAGCGTATTTTTTGAAAGCATTATTGATTATGCGCACCAATTCACTTCCTTGAAAAGCTTCGAATAATTTTTTATCCGAATAAATATCTACAATCAATTTCTCCAATGTAATGGTAGGTACATAATCAATTCTTTGTAAAGGTGATTTTGTAATAAGTTTTTTTAGAATAATTGCATTTGTTTTATCATTTACATAAAGTGCCATTTCTTTTTCAGTTGGTTTCAAAAAAATATCTTTTATATTAGTATCTTGTAAATAATGGAATACCGGTTCTAATGCATCTTTCTCAACTTCTAAGACAGTGAACTTATTGCCAGGTATGTGTAGCAAAAATTCATTTAAAATTTGAGTTGACCAAATACTTAATTTAAGATCACTGAATTGTTTTAACAATAAACTTATTAGTTCTTTATTTTCATTCGTCACTTCAGGATAATAATCGGGAAGTGAATTAAAGGTGAAAATATCCTTGGTTAAGGACCGAATAATTTTATTTTCTTTTAAATTAAAAAGCCGCCACCTAAAAGTTGTTTCTTTTAAAGGCTCAAATTTTCTGTAAAAATCAAACAATTCGTTCCGGGTGAAGTATTCTTTACCTTTGAAATGTTCCTGCAAGTGTTCTTTGATTGCCTTATCTGCCATTACATTATGATTGACCATGTAAAGGTAAGAATTTAATTCAAACAATAGACACTTTTTTGTGTTAGTGTCTATTGTTTGGAAATGAAATATTATGCTATTTATTTTAATTTTATGGAAAAACATAAGACTAAAGATGTGATTTTCGAGGAAGTATTGAGGTATTTTCATTCGAGTTTTGGAAGGATAGAGGCATCATTTAGTAGTAAGTTGATGGCAACAATTAATCCGGATAAACCTGTATGGGATGAATTTGTACTAAAGAATCTTGGTATCATAAAACCGCCCACCTATTCGAAAAATAGAATAGAAAAGACGGTCGCTGTCTATAAACAAATTGAACATTTTTATGACGAGTTTTTACAAACAATGGAATGTCAGGAATTAGTGGCTATATTTGACATGCATTTTCCGAATACAAAAATAACTAAAACTAAAAAGGTAGATTTACTTCTCTGGCAAAACAGAGATTAGGATGACTAATTATTT
>JANQZX010000070.1:0-8096 GCA_030728245.1 Saprospiraceae bacterium
TTTATCACACAACGAGCTTCCCGTGTAGTATGAAAGAGGGTATATTTACCGTTGAGTTGCATAGGTTTTTCAGAAAACCAACAAATCATCAATTCAATATCCTGATCAACATTAGGCTGATTATTTTCCCTGACAATCATTTCACCCCTGCTTAAATCGAGGTCATCTTCTAACAACAACGTAACAGAAAGAGGAGGATAGGCCTCTTCCAATTCACCGTCCATGGAATCGATTTTTGCTATTTTCGATTGGAAACCTGAAGGAAGTAAGGTCACCTGATCTCCTTTTTTCCAAATTCCGCCGGCCACTCTGCCGGCATAGCCTCTATAATCATGAAATTCATCGGTATTTGGGCGAATCACATGCTGAATAGGGAAACGGGCATCGATAAAATTATGATCACTGCCGATGTGGACATTTTCAAGGTAATAAAGCAGGGTTGAACCCTCAAACCAAGGCATATTTTGGGATC
This sequence comes from Saprospiraceae bacterium, assembly GCA_030728245.1. Classification (GTDB taxonomy): domain Bacteria; phylum Bacteroidota; class Bacteroidia; order Chitinophagales; family Saprospiraceae; genus BJGN01. The sequence continues at coordinate 473 of JANQZX010000070.1, forward strand.
TATCTACGATATTATCCCCTTTAAGTGCTGAAATGGGAATAAAATGTACATCCTTAACATCCAGTTTGAAACTAAATTTTTCAAATTCGGCTTTTATGTTGTTGTAAACATCCTCCTTATAATCTACCAAATCCATTTTATTGATACAAACGACCAGGTGCGGGATTTGCAGAAGTGACGCTAAGAAAGCATGTCTTTTAGTTTGTTCAATAACCCCGTGTCTGGCATCTACCAAAACGAGAGCTACATTCGCCGTCGAGGCACCCGTAACCATATTTCGTGTATATTGGATATGCCCCGGGGTATCTGCGATAATAAATTTACGCTTTGGAGTAGAAAAATATCTGTATGCTACATCAATAGTGATACCTTGTTCCCTTTCTGCTCTGAGACCATCGGTAAGGAGTGACAAATCAACTTCATCGCCCCCTCTCCTTTCGCTGGTAAGTCTGATCGCTTCTAATTGATCTTCAAATATTGCTTTTGCGTCAAATAACAAACGCCCTATGAGCGTACTCTTTCCATCATCTACGCTACCAGCTGTGGTAAAACGTAGTAGTTCTGCTTTTTCCTGATTCATAATTACAAACTCAAACTTTAAAAATAGCCTTGTTTTTTTCTATCCTCCATGGCCGTTTCAGCCCTTTTATCGTCTGCTCGACCCCCTCTTTCCGTCGTTCTGGACGTTGCGACCTCCTCGATGATATCATCTAAAGAAGTAGCTGGAGACCGAACTGCTCCCGTACAAGTTATATCGCCGATGGTTCTAAAACGAATGATTTCATCGAATGGAACTTCGGTTTCCCGTCGTAAAATGGCGGGATGATTAGCAAGGAGCATACCGTCTCTTTCAAAAACGGAACGGGTATGGCTAAAATAAAGGGAAGGAAGAGGAATTTTTTCTACCGCCAGATACATCCAAACATCAAGTTCTGTCCAATTACTGATAGGGAAAACCCTAAAATGTTCCCCCGGACGTTTCTTTCCATTGAAAAGGTTCCATAATTCAGGTCGTTGATTTTTTGGATCCCATTGACCAAATTCATCTCTATGGGAGAAAAAACGCTCTTTTGCTCTGGCTTTTTCTTCGTCACGTCGTGCGCCTCCGAGGGCTACGTCATATTTGCCGTCTTCTATTGCTTTCAAAAGAACAGGTGTCTGCAAATAATTTCTAGTAGCGTTAAAACCGTTTTCTTCTGTCAATTCTCCGCTATCAATTAATTCTTGCACCGATGCAATTTTCAACCGAACGCCCAGTCTGCTGACCATTTCGTCCCGGTAAGTCAGTGTTTCCTCAAAATTATGACCTGTATCAATATGCAATAAAGGGAATGGAATCTTTGCCGGATAGAATGCTTTTCTTGCCAGATGCGTAACCAAAATAGAGTCTTTACCCCCTGAAAAGAGAATCACAGGATTTTCAAACTGCGCCGCCACTTCACGAATAATGAAAATGGATTCCGATTCCAGCTCCCTCAGGTAATCAAGACGATAATTAAATTGTTCCATAATAAAATATGCCTAGGGTAAAATAATATGCTTTTTAAGAAATGTAAATAATTTGTCTACGGCCTCATCAACGCTCAAAATATCGGTTCTTAATTCAAGGGCTGGATTTTCAGGTTCCTCGTAAGATTGATTAACCCCGGTAAATCCTTGAATTTCACCCGCGCGAGCCTTTTTATACAAACCTTTGACATCTCGTGATTCGCAAGTCGCCATAGGTGCGTTAATATAAATTTCCAGAAAATCGGCATCTCCAACGATTTCCTTTGCTATATTTCTAGTTTCTGCGGTGGGTGAAATAAATGAATTGATGGTAATGATACCACTGGAGAGATATAATTTAGCAATTTCTGCAATTCTTCGAATATTCTCCTTCCTATCTTCCTCGCTGAAGCCTAAATTTTTGTTAATCCCTGACCTTATATTGTCACCATCCAGTAACTGAGCGACAAAATTTTCCTGGAAAAGTCTTTTCTCCAGCGCCAATCCAATGGTACTTTTTCCCGACCCAGATAAACCCGTTAACCAAATAACTTTACTCCGTTGCCCAAGTTTGTTTTCACGAAATTCTCTGGAGATCATTTGATCAAAATGTGGAAAAATATTTTCAGCCAAGATTCTTGATTTAGCGTTTTAGTAATTTAAAGTTAAAAATAAACGATAATAATGATAACTTTAACCATCGAGAGAACAATATTAACACTTTTATTAAACACTACCAAATAAGTAGGATTAATATAAGGACCATATCCAGCATCAAAGTAAAAAAACGGCATCATATTCATTCACTATGAGATTTCTCCTTCTGTTTTTCTTCTTTATCTTTTTGGGTTGCGAGCCTTCAGAAAAAAAAAATCCTAAACAGACCATTAACATTGCGGTGTCGGCAAATATGCAATTTGCCATGCGAGACATCGCTTTACTTTTTGAAGAAAAGGAAAATATAAAGGTAGAAATTATGATAGGTGCTTCTGGAAAATTAACTCATCAAATACTGAATGGGGCACCATTTCATTTATTTGTGTCAGCTGACACGGTGTTTACGCGAAAAATCATCACAGAAGGAAAGGGCATTGGACAGCAACATATCTATGCTATTGGTTCACTGGTTTTGTGGACTAATAGGAAGGACTTAAAAAATAAAAACTTATTTAACCTTTTGACTGATAGCAACGTAAACAAAATATCATTGCCAAATCCAACCACTGCTCCTTACGGTTTTCAAGCTAAATTAGCTTTAGAAAAAGCTGGACTTTGGAAGAAAATTTCTTCTAAGATAGTCCTTGGAGAGAGTATAGCCCAGGCTACCCAATACATTTATTCTGGCGTTTGCGAGGTAGGATTTGTTTCAAAATCGGTATTATTTTCACCTGAATTAAAAAATAAGGGTTACTGGGAGGAAGTTCCAAAACATTTATACGAACCCATTCACCAAGGTTTCATCATCACGCAGTGGGGAAAGGAAAACAATATGAAAGCAAGCACCTCTTTTAGTCAATTCATGAAAACACCAGCGGTAAAAGATATATTGTTAAAAAACGGCTATCAATTGCCTGATAAAGAATAAAACCTTGGAAGAGAATTTTTTTCAAACCCTATTTTTAACGTTAAAATTAGCTTCATTAACAACGGCTATTTTATTTGCCGTAAGCATTCCCATTGCTTTTTATCTTTCCCGTAGCCAGGGTATATTAAAATCAATATTAGAGATTATAGTGACCCTTCCCCTGGTTTTGCCCCCTACCGTTATTGGATTTTACTTATTACTACTTCTCAGCCCTGAAGGATACATAGGATTCATTTTCAATGAATTATTCGATGTAAAACTAATATTTAGTTTTACAGGATTAGTATTGGGATCCATCATTTACAGTTTACCCTTTATGGTACAACCGATACATGCCGGACTTGAAAAAATACCAAAACAACTCATTGAAGCTTCTTATCTAATGGGTAAATCTAAATGGCAAACTCTTTTAAAAGTGCAATTACCCAATTGCAAACCAGCGATTTATACGGCTATTGCCTTAACTTTTACCCATACCATGGGAGAATTTGGCATTGTTTTAATGATTGGCGGAAATATACCTGGCGAAACGAGGTTGGCGGCCATGGCCATCTACGACGCCGTAGAATCGTTGAATTATCAGCAGGCAAATCAATATGCCCTAACCCTTATTTTTATAACCCTGGTATTACTTGGATTCGTCCATTTGTGGAGAAAAAAAACCATTAATTCGTAAGGAAATGAATTTTTCTATAGACCTTTTCCACTCCTTTTCGACCTTTCAGGGAATACAAAAAATAGAGGCAAATCTGCAAATACCTCTTGGTGAATATGTCTCTATTTCAGGTATTTCGGGGAGTGGGAAAACAACTTTTTTGAGGCTTATCAGCGGTCTTATTCAACCCCAAAATGGAACTATTTGTTGGGGAGAGCAGGTTTGGCATGACACCAAATCCAAACAATGTATTCCTCCTCAGGAAAGAAATATAGGCATGGTTTTTCAAGATTATGCCTTATTTCCAAATATGAATACCTTAGATAATATAATTTTTGCCTGCAAAGAAAAGGTTGAAAAAAAATATTTGCAAAGCATAATCGACATCTTGGGATTAGATAATTATTTAACTCGATACCCACATCAGCTTTCTGGAGGACAACAACAACGAGTTGCTATTGCCAGAGCGCTCATTTCAAAACCAGCTCTTCTATTGTTGGACGAACCCTTTTCTGCCTTAGATGAATCCCTAAAAAAGACTGTTCAATCATTCATTTATGAAATACATCAACAAAATTCAATGACCACCTTAGTGGTTAGCCATCAAATTTCAGAAATTAAACCTTATGCCCAACGGTTTTTACAATTTGAAAATGAAAAACTGTTGGACTACCAGTACATTGAAAAAAAGAATTTGTCGGTGCAGGGTATTCTTATTTCCAAGGAAATGAGTGCATCGGAAATGAGCCAGGTCACCCTTTTGTATGATGGCAAAACCTACCAATTTCCTTTTCCAAGTTCCGAACTTGAAAAACTAAATATTGGGGACAAAATACATTTTGGCCTTTTTCTCTGACGCTGGATTATTGATTTAAAGATAAAAAAAACGGTCCAAGTACTTCTTATCTAATATTCACTTAAATAAATACCATCCCTGGACCGTTCATAATTACTATCTTATTGATTATACTTTTTAATTACCTCTTGAAAACCCTTATTTCTTCTGATTCGTTCGTAATAAAAGTAGGTTTCCCCTTCAATGCCCCTTTGTCGGTTATAGGCTAATTTCTGGTCTAAAATTGCGGGGGTGACACTATCTCCGCTCCCGATACCAACTAATATTCCAGGGCTAAAAATAAGTTCCTTAGCATTGAACGGCGACATATTATTCATAGCCTGATCAAAGGAAGCTTTGTAATCATTAAAATTATATCTATATAGTTGAGGATGAACATGATCCACTATACCTCTTCTCAACCATTCCGGCCAATCTTGCAGATAATTTTGTAATGACCAGCTAAAAGGCGAGGGTGACCAGGAGACCATCTGTTCCCCTTTCAATGATTTTATGTGCTTAAAGATATATTCCCCAAAATCGGACAACTTGTCTGCACGCCATTGAAGCCAATGCGAGTCCAGATAGTTAGAAGGAGCTGTTCGTCCAGTTTCTGTTTTATACCTTGCTGTGACAGAAGCATTATACCCCCCGTTGGAGGCCAATGCGGGTAGCCTGTCATCGCCTTGAACCCCAGCAAGATCGGGATATTTTTCCACCACTTCCACCATAAGTTTTTTGACAAACTGTTGAACATCCGGATTGAATGCGTCCAACCAATAAAACTTATTCTTCTCTGTGATATTTCCTGCTGCATCTCTTGAGGCCCAGGACGGATATTTTGCCACTAAGGCACCTCCGGAATTATCGCCATATACGGAGGCAAAGCCATATTCAAACCAAGCGACCACCTTAATTCCGTATGGTTTTGCTGCTTCAATCATTTCAGCCAACGGATCTCGTCCCGCATATTTTGGATCGATTTCCACCCCCATATAATCTTTCATCACCTGGCTTTTGTACTTCGTTTTTGCATCATTATAAGTGACCACAAAAATGGTATTAATGCCAATGTCTTTGCATATATTAACACATTCTACAATATTTGCTTTTGTAGCAAAAACATCACTACCAACATCACTTACCCAAACGCCTCTCACTATTTTTCGCGTAAACGTGTTGGTATTATAATTCCCTATTTTTACCGAGTACGTTTTTGATACCTGATCGTCATACTTCACCGTATAAATGACCTCTTTACTTAGGTCGGTGAGGGTATTGGGATCAGGAGAAATAGAAAGCGGTGTAATTTTGGAGGGAAAGGTAAGTTTAAGTCTATATCTCTTTCCAGTAGATTGATTATAGGAAAGTCCAATGTAATCATTTCCTGCCTGCGAGAGTTTTATGTTTGACGCTGAGTTATCGTCATTCAGAACGTCAACACGTTCAATGAAATACTTAGCAGGATTTAACGGTTCTTCATTCAGCGTAAAAGTATATGTTTTTTTTATGGTCTTAGTATATTGAATATCGACAATGACAGGGACTTTAAAATCTATGGGTTTTGACATATCGGGCGTAATACTCAATGGAGTAATACCTTTGGGAAAAACGAACTTAACATTAAAAAATTTACCCGTTATACCATCATTTTCAACGAGTGCATCAATTCTGCCTCCATTTACATTATAATTGACATAAAGTGGTTCATTATTTGGACTGAAAACCTTAATACTATCGATTTCAAAATTTTCTACATTGTCGGTAGGCAACTCAGCAATTTTACACCCCGAAGACATTGTAGAAAAACACCAGACCAATCCAATTAAAATTTGAAAAACTTTCACGTTATTTTGTTTTTTTACACTACTTTGAAAATGGGTCTTTATCGACTAGCGGATAAAGACCCTATTAATTCACTCAATTAAAAAATAAAAAGCTAGTCAACTTCATATACAACAAATCCGTTTTGCGCGGACATACAAGCTAATCTAAGTTTTCCTGTAGCAGTCGTTGCAAAGGCAGTTTGGCAATAAAAATCACCTAATTCCCCTGAAATACCACCAAGACCTACATCTAATTTCTGTACATTATTCCAAAGGGTAAATTTCGCGTTAGCCAATTCTGAATTTATCTCGGTAATACTACTGCGGTAACCTTTTTTAGTGACATCAAGAAGGACAAATTTACTAGCTTTCGGATTAGCTGCATTGGTTGACCAGGAAAATACGCCCCACATGATATATTTTCCTCTATTGTGTTCAAATGCCTTCATTCCCACGGAAGAACCATTGACCAAAGCTCCTGAAAATGCTGCCGGACTCGCCAAAGAACTATTTAATACAGTTGGGGTTGAGGTGCCTGAATTATAGAAGAACTCATTTGAATTTGGTACTGGCAACAACTCTATATTGGGACCATCACCTGCACCGGCAGCTAATAATCCACTTATTTTTTGATTTGACGTAAAGGCTGTCACCTTTTGGCCAGCCAAAACGGAAGCAACGGGAATGGTAGCAACATACATAACCGGATCTTCTTTCGGACTTTTACGTAGCGGCGCCCTATCCACAAAATAGGCAATGATATTGTTACCCTCTTGTTTTACATGGAAATTCTGAATAATTCCACCTGTAGGAACTGGAATTCGCGCGACCTCCACAGGAGCGTCAGAAGGTCCCGTCGTTGGCCAGGCACTCACAATCACTTCTCCTCCACCCCAGGGATTATTACAACCTAGTAAAACCGTTCCTACATTTTGAAGAATTTTATAACTTGCCTTTTTACCATCTGCATAGGCCACATTCAGATCTGTAGGCTCTGAGGTGGGAGAGGCAAGATTGTATTTCTTTATACCATCTCCATACGCTACAAAAGCAAATTCTCCTTTCGAATCTAAGGCAATAGAGGTTTCTGATTTGGTGGCAAAAAAACCTGGTCTTAACGAGGATGCTAAAGAACGGTCTAAAAGTTTAGTAATTTTGGTAAAGCCGTAGTCCTCCACTTTTATAGAATAAGTTTTGGATGATCCTCCGTTTTTAACCGTTATGGATTGAGGATT
>JANQZX010000070.1:8196-61087 GCA_030728245.1 Saprospiraceae bacterium
GATTGGGCATTCAGATCTTCTCCTTTGGTAGAGAGCACTTTAACCTTCTCTACGATATACTTGGACAGATTGGTATCTATCACCTCTGTAGCTTCCTTTTTACAGGACATTTGACATAGCATAAAAGAGATGGTTCCGATTAGGAGTAAACCCGGACTTTTAATTTTTCTTGGTATTTGAAATGAATGGTACATGTTTTACTAAATTTAGAGTGATTAAACAAGTTTTTAGTTAATTATAAACTACGATTAAGTAATCTTTCTTGTCTCCATTTTCTGCTATAACAGAAAATCGATAGGGTTTGGAGAGGTCTGTATTTCCCTTAAATGCGGGTACTATGATTGCTGAGGTCGGCACCACAATATTGACGCGCATCAAGGAGAAAGAGGCATTTTGCAAAGGCGGAATTTTAAATTGCAATTCACCTTTCACCAAATCACTAGCTATCGGTGAATAGATTTTTAATGGATCTTTTGCGTAAGCGAGGGAAATACTCAAAAGGGTGTTATTGGAACTTTGCGGAAAAACTTGTTCCTTTTGGCAGCCAAAAAACAAACAGATGGCTACCACCATTATTCCCATAATATATTGTTTACCAGCCATTGGGTTGCGTTGTTATTTTAGAATTATTATTCAATTCATTGATAGGATAAGGAAACCTATCAAAACGGTCAGGGTAAATTCGTGTATTGATATCAACGGCCACTCTCTCAAATACTAATTTTCCGTTGGTACGTTTTGTAATTTTAGCACCATGAAACTTTTTACCATGCAGAACAGAAGCAGCTATTTTCCAACGTCGCAAATCCCAGAACCTATGACCTTCCAAAGCCAGTTCGACCATACGTTCACGCACAAGTTCAGCCTTAATATCAGGTTTGAGGGTAGTCACATCCTTTTGTAATGACCGGTTGCGTACTTTGAGAATCCATTGTTCAGCTTCCGACCTTTTATTAAGATTTATAAATGCTTCCGCCAAAATAAGATAGACCTCGGCCAATCTTATTTCTATACAGTCCTGATCACTTTTTCTATATGCAAGATCAAAATTAAGATTAGATTCATCGCCTAGTTTTCTAAAATAGTAACCAGTAACGGTTGTATTTGGGTATGGCGAACTATTGTAGGCAAGGAAACGATCTAAACCATTTCCAACGGAAGCATTTTCCCCTTCCCAGGTCTGAATAGTCCTTCCTTTCCAGGGAGCCCCATTATAGAGAATCGTCGCATAAAACCTACTTTCTCTTTGCAGGTACATCGAAGAATCAAAAGGAGAAGAAGGATTAAAATCAGCGCCATTTTCCATAAAGAAGGCATCGACTAATTCCTGGGTAGGGCATAAACGGCCTCCTTTACCTTGAATATCACCACTTGGTGCTATGGTTTCATCTAAACCATGAAATAGACCATTGGTGTGTCTATATTTTTTCACTAAAATATGCTCTTTACTTTTCCTTCTTTTATCATTCAAAAAAATGTCTGCAAAATTTGATTCCAGTTCAAAACCGCCTTCGTCGATTACTTTTTTTGCTGCATCTGCCGCTTTTTGCCATCTTTCGGCATAAAGCATGGCCCGGGCATTCATGGCAAGCGCCGCCCATTTGGTTACTCTGCCATCACCCGTATTTATCGGCCATGAAGCAGGCAAATGGGCTGCGGCGAACTCAAAATCTGTTTCAATAAAATCCCAGCAATCCTTTTCACTATTTATTGCCATTTCCACAGGGTCATTAAGGGAACGCCTGATGATAAAAGGGCCGTGACTCCGGTAATTTAGAAAAAAGATATAAGCTCTAAAAAATCTGACTTCTGCCTCCATTCGCAAGCGAACAGGTTCTGAAAATTTGGTATTATATTTTTGCAGATCATCCAGAAATTCAAGAATTCGTCGATTCCAGGCGTAGGCATTGGCCCAGACACTGAAATGATTGGCCGCAACGGAAGTATAACCATCTTGTGTCATAATCAGATTGGCCGTGCCCTCTCCGGGAGAATTGGACGAATATTTTGCCAAATCAGTCAAACCATCTGACATGGTAGCATCACCGCCAATGGGCTTATTCCCGAATATAAAATATTCGTTGAAAATCCGGTAAAAAGAATTGATATAAAGATTGACACTTTGTTCGTTTTCCCACACCGCAATTTCATTGTAACTATCTGTAGGAACAAAATCTATGGTATTGGAACAACTTACAAGAAATATCGATAAAACAATGACGTACTTTCCCATATCCATTAAATTGAAATGTTAATACCAAAATTATACACTTTCTGCTGCGGATAAAAACCATTATTAACCGTAGGAGCCTCAGGATCAATATATTTTAGTTTGCTCAGCGTGAATAAATTGGTTCCACTTAAGAATACAACCATCTTTTTCTGCCCTGCATTTTTACTGGATTTAAGGTTAAAAGAATATGAAACTTCCACCGTTTTTAACCTGATATAGGAAGCATCTCTTTTCCAAAAGTCCGTTGACAGATTATTATTAAAGGGAGTTATGGTAGTCAAACGGGGAAATTCTGTAAGGTCGCCCTCTTTTTGCCAGGTATTTTCCAGGATGAAATAAGGCGTATTGGCTCCCCATTTAAAAGGTTGAGTAAAAAAAGTTCCGTCAGAAAATCCAGCACCAAGATATTCTCCGGTAAGCATAAGATCGGTTCGGGTAGCCCCTTGAAAAAATGCACTTACGGATAAATTCTTATAATTCGCACTCAGATTTAGTCCTAGGATAACTTCAGGAATAGGGCTTCTGCCTATCCAGGTTCTGTCTGCAAAATTAATTACTCCATCACCATTTAGATCTTTATATCTGATAAATCCAGGTTTTATCTCATACGTGGTGAGCGCTGCCGTGGCTATTTCTTCTGCATTCTGAAAGAGACCATCTGAAACCCATCCAAGAACGGAACCAAGGGGTTGGCCCGTTCTTCGTTGCCAGGGAGGAACATTTGGGCTTTCCCCTATTTCCAAAAATTTATTCCGTGAGAAAGTCACATTTCCAGAAACCTGATAACTGAAATCTTTCTTTACTTGCCTGCTATGAGTAATAATGGCTTCAAAACCTCTGGCATCCATTTTACCCGCATTCACCACAGAAGGGAAATTACCCCCAACGGACGGTGGAAAAATGCCGGCTACACTTTGAAGAATATCAGACGTTACTTTGTAAAATGCATCAAATTCAAAGGAAAACAGACCGTCTAAAATTTCTGCCTCAAAACCACCATTATAAGTCACCGTTTTTTCCCAGGTAATATCATAACTAGGAACCGCTCCCGTCAAAAGGTCGAGATAAGCGTTATCTCCGAAAATAACTTGTGGTTGCGTTGACAGATTAAATTGCTTTAAGAATCGAAATCCACCGATATCGTCATTCCCCAAAAGGCCTGCCGATGCTCTAAGTTTTAATTTGGAGACAATAGGAAAAAGTTGTTGGAAAAAATTTTCCTTATCTAAGTTCCACCCTAAAGACACTGCGGGAAAAATACCCAGCCGATTACCCTTTGCAAATCTGGAGGACCAGTCAGCCCTTCCTGTAAATTCAGCCATGTACTTGTCATTCAACACATAACCAACCCTGGACACTATGCCGCGTGTTCCCCTTTGACCCCTACTTCCATACAAACTATTCGTAATGTATTCCGTAGCGAAATTCAATTCAGGTAAAGCCGTTAGGGGCAAATCCTGTCCACTTACACCAAAAGTAGAAGTTTTTGTGCTCTGCTCCTCAAAAAGAACTAAGGCATTGAGCACACTTTTACCCCAGGTTTTTTGATAATCTGCCGATAATTGGGTGGTTATTCTATGGTAATCATTAAATCCCTGTGATAATTCATTTTTATTACTTGCAATATCCTTTGACATCAGGCGGTCAAAATACACCAGTTCCCTTTTAGCATATTCCCAGGTAGCCAACCGTTGTGGGGTACGAAAATGTTTAGTCAAACCATTTTCGTAATCATAAGACAGATTAGCTTTTAAATTAAGTCCCGGAATAGTGGGTAATTTATAAATAAAACTCGCAGTACTTTGAAAAATTTTCCGCTTCTGGTTGTAGAATCCCGACTGATCTCTGGCCACTAAAGGGTTTCCCCATCCAAGAGGCGTGCCATCGGGCAGATTAGGAAGAGAGGTGGGTCTGGCCAAAATGGAATAGAAAATAACATTCTTATAATTATCAATCGTTATATCTTGAGAACCTGGTGATGTTCCCGGCTGTTTTCTCTCTTCTACTCTTCCTGCAATATTTAAAGCGACACTGAAATTGGAATTCACCTCATATTCAACATTAGACCTAAGGTTAATTCTGTCAAAAGATACCCCATTAATAATTCCATCCTGATGTAAACGCGCTACATTATTAAAGAATTTTAACTTATTACTGCCCCCATTAATATTCAGATTTTGATATGATTGTGGCGCAAAAGGCTCAAAAATCAGTTTCGTCCATTCTGTATTACCCAAAATACCTTCAGGGTCTCCATTCTTTATTTTATCGATATCGGAGGGAGAATAATCGACGGCAAGACCATCCAACTGCCTGGCTTTATTGTGCCATAAAGCATAATCAGGCCCATTAGGGTAATCTGGAAAAGCCGTATTTTTAGAAATGCTGTAAGTACTGGTAAAGCTAAGATTGATTTTTTCACTTTTCTTTCCAGATTTTGTAGTCACCATAACTACGCCATTGGCAGCTCTTACCCCGTACATAGCAGCAGAGGCTGCATCCTTCAAAATAGAAATGGTCTCAATTTCATTGGGGTCAAGATTATCAAATGGTCTTTCTACTCCATCTACGATAATCAAAGGGGCACCTGAACCTGTAGGCGAACTCCTTCCTCTGATAAAAAATTTGGCAGAATTTTCTCCTGGTACGCCACTTTGCTGTCTTGCAATAACGCCGGGCAATCTGCCTGAAAGCATGGTCGTCAGATTATCCACTGGTTTTTGTGAAAGTTCCCTACTACTTAGGGTAGCTACTGACCCCGTCAAATGAGCACGCTTTTGAACGCCGTATGCAACCACGACAATTTCATCAATTTGCGTACTTTCAATTTCGAGATTAACATCTATTTTAGATTTTCCAGCCACCGAAATTTCCACAGATTTATACCCCACGTAAGAAAAAACCAATACGCCATTTTCTGAAATTTCTATATCATATTTCCCCATCTCGTCAGTAATGGTTCCCACTCCGGTAGATTTGACCATAACTGTTACGCCTACAGCTGGCGATCCATTTTCATCAGTAACGTAGCCAATAACATTCTTAACCTTTGTGATTTTCGCAGGAGGGGAAGGTTTTGAGGAATTCACATTGGTATTAACCTCTTGTTTTTCATCGACAGGCGGAGAGGATTTAATCACATAATGCTGTTGGCTTATTTTAGAATAGGTAAGTTTAACAGGCTTTAAAATTCTATCCAATTTCACCTCAAGTTTCTCCTCCCAATTGGTATAAGCACCCACTTTTAAGCCGGCAACTAAAGCATCATCATAAATAAATTGTATTTCGTATTTATCCTGAATTTCTCTCAATGCCTTTTTAACATCTGTTAATTCCTGAGAAAACGCAGAATAACCAAAAGACAAAAGAAAAAGTAAAGGGATAATGAACTTGTTTTTTGTCATATCCTGAGGTTATTTTAAGGTGATTAAAAGTGTATTATCCTTTATTGACATACTGATATCAAAGGCTTCTTCCAGTGCTTTGAGCAACAAGTCGAGATCATCTGCAGGCAAAATACCGGTAAATGACTTGTCCAGCAAAGATTTATTTTCCAAAACGGCATCTAAGCCGTGTATTTGCTTTAGGTGACTTAAAACATCAGAAAAAGGCGTTTTATCAAAAACAACTTTATTGAGGGTCCAGGAATCAATCTTTTCCGGTGCCACCTTATTTTTTGAAATGGTTTTATCCAAGACATCATACTGTATGTAATCACCGGGGTGCATAAGAATAACGGGGAGGTCGGGTAAATGATTCAGTTTAATGCCCCCTTCCTTGAGATAGACTTTCGTTTTACTTCCTCTGGAAAATACGTTAAATATAGTCCCTGTGACTTCAATGGTTCCCGAATTGGTATGTACCAACAATTTATGATATCTACCGGACGATGATAGTTTTTTAATATTAAAATTAGCTTCTCCCGTCAGCGTCATTTCTCTCTTTTTTTTCAACCAGCCAGAGGTCCACATTTTAATGGATGAGTTGGCATTGAGAATGACCTTACTGCTGTCAGGGAGAAAGAGGGTAGCCACCTGCTCAAAACCAGTTTTGTATTCAAATATTTCTTCGCTTTTCAAAAGATGGGACAACAAGGCACCAGACAGACAGCTTAACAATACGACAGTAGTCATTAAAAAAGCCTTTTTAACGAGGGCAGGTTGAACTTTGTTTTCAACCTGCCGACTAGAAAAAATTTCATTCTGTTTCGTTGACAAGTCATTCCATAACGATTCAACCTCAGCGGGAAACATCTCAGAGTGATCAGGTTGTAATGCCTGAATAAGCAACTTTGCTTCTCTGACGTCCCTGCTTTTTTCAGGAAAAATATAACAAAACGTTTCCCAAAAAAGGCTTTCCGCTTCTGTGGGATGACAAACATACCTTACGAAATCGTCATCGGCCGCAAAGTCTTTTGAGGAAAACGATTTGTATTTATTGAACAATGATTGATTCATGAAATACACTTAAAGGCTAAATCAGTAGGACAATTACTTTTGAATAAGCAGTTTTTGGGTATAAATACCTTTAGCTGTTTCTACTGAAAGTAAGTATAAACCCTCTTGAAAAATACTCACATCCATTGCTAATTGGGTGTTTTCGACAGACATAGAGCGAACAATCCGGCCATTTACATCGAGTACAACCACGTTTTTCATGATATGTTCGGACTGGATATTAAGTACATCGGAGGCTGGATTAGGATACATTTTAAATGCAGAATAATTAATCTCTGCTGTATTTGAGGCAATATCTCCAAATTTTTGAAGAATAAAACCATTTCCAGCAGAATAAACGAAGGAAAGTAGATGCCCCGCCTCGTTTGGTAAAATATCTACACTTACACTGGCATTTCCATTGGAAACATTTCCGATATTGAGAGAGTGGATAAGCCTTTCCAACGCTGGCTTTTTAACCATATTTTTAATGGCACTGAGGGTAGTAGTATCAGCGCTTATGTCCATAAAATATTGAAAATTTTCTATCGGACTTGTTTTTACGTGCTGGTAAGCCAACAACCTTTTATCCTTATAAAATAAAATCTGGGCATACATAGGCCAACTTGGAAAATATACACCAGGCTTTATCCATTCCAGCACCTTAAAGTCTTTATCGAGAAGAGCCATACCCATGGTAGGCCCACTTGCCAGATACATATCACTTTTTGGTACTTTAGTTATTCTTGCAAAATTTACATTAACCACACTGTCTAAGGTAACTATTTGAGGCGCTTTTTCTGAAATGGTATCCCCTCTCATTTTCCATACGTAGAAATTTTTTGTCCCCCAACCGGATGCAACAAAAAGGCCATCTGTGGCAGGATCTCCCAGTACGGTAATGGCGTCGCCAAGTCTTACATTGGTTGCCGGAGCGGGAAACTCAAGCAGGACTTTAGGTGTAGCTTCTTTGTTTAACCATCCATACAATTTAAAAATATTTCCCGTTGCATTTACCATATTACTTAAAAATACCTTTTTTCCAACTACCGTAAGATCGGAAACGGCAAACAAGCCGCCGGTTACCCCTGTCGTATTCATCGTTTTTGGATCGAGATCAGGTTTGGCCACATCCCAATAGTAAATGATATTCCCCCCCGTACGAGTAGCAACAAAAATATTTTCACCATTGAAGCCTGCACCTCTTGTATTACCGGCATTGTCAATAATCGCAGGAAGTTTGTTGCCCGCCTTTGACTTATCCACCAAAGTGCTTATAGGATTCAATAAAGTAGATTGGCTAATCAACGGACTTCCATTAGCCGCTAAAATAACCAAAACAATCATTTTGTAAAATCTATGCATTGTAACTGATTTATAAAATAAAAAAATGGTTTACTTATATCTAATGAAATTAAATGCCAATTTTATCCCTTTTTTCAAGAAATTTATTTAATCGCAAAAAAGATTACCATTTTTCATTGCGAGATTTTCATATAGTTTTTCTATGGCTTTGTATAGCATTTTATACACTGAACTCACCTCAATGTCCATAATATCAGAAATTTCCTGATAGGTCATTCCTTCGTAAAATCTTAGATAGATACACTCCTTTTGACGACGCGGCAAAAGGTCTATGACTTGCGCTAACTCTCTTATGCGAATCATGGTTATCTCATCTTCAATCATCTTATCCTCTGTAGAATAATCCATACTGAAATCAGTATCAATCAACAATATGTCGGTAAATCGCTGTTCAGCTTTTAGCTTTTTAAAAATTTCTATCCTTAAAGACTTGAAGAGATAAAGCTTAATAGCATTGGTAAGGTTTACTTTATCGTATTTGGTGAGGAGGGAGAGAAAAACCTCCTGAATAGCATCTTTTGTCAGCATTTTGTCCTGACAAATTTTGAAGCCATAATTATATAAAATGCTTACGTAGTTGCGATACAAGTACTCAAATGCCTCTTTGCTTCCTGATCTGAAATCATTCCACAATTTTTCGTCATCCGAATAATGGTAATACATCATTTTATAACCTTGAGTTTTGCGACTATTTTACATAACATAAAAAGTACTCTATTGAAAATAGCTAAACATTTTCTTAATCCTTATTAGCTTTTTAAAACAAAGGAATACTTTTTTACAAATTACAGTAAAATTTCAAAACACAACAGAGTTAGTTCATAAAAAATTAAATAAAGTTGATTATAATTTTTACATAATTAAAAGTCGTCACATATTATTGAACTAAGCACCGTATATTCCGTCTATCTTCCTCATTATTCCTAATGGATTATCGTCTTTGAGTTCATCGGGTAGCAAATAATGTGGGAAACCTTGAAAGCATAATGGCCTTGTAAAACGATAGATAGCTGAGGTACCAACGGAAGTGCTACCAGAGAAAGTAGTTGAGGGGAAAGGCCCGCCATGCACCATCGAATGACAAACTTCAACGCCTGTAGGAAAACCATCAACAATCAATCTACCCACTTTTTGGGTTAAGACATTTACCAACCTCAACTGAGCAGGCTTTCCGGCATCTAAGCCGAACAAAGAAGCGGTTAAATGACCCGAAAAAAAGTGAGCTAATTCTTCCATTTGCGAAACATCCTTAGCTACTATGATTATACTTGAGGGACCAAATATTTCTTCAATCTGAAAATTTGAATGTAAAACGGCCTCGGCCTTTACAGTTAATAAAGTGGGAGTGACCCCAGTAAAGGTCGTTGCTGCCTGACCCAAGGTAATCACCTCGATAGCATCCTCAGCTTTTGCCGCTTCAATGGCTTTATCAAATTGATTTTTAATTCCTTCCGTTAGCATGCTACCGCCAGGAATCTCGCTAAATTTTGATTTAATTTTCTGTATAAAAGGAGAACAGTTTTCCCCCTCTTCAATGATTAATACGCCGGGATTAGTACAAAATTGACCTACGCCAAGATTTACTGCCTGCACAAAACCCTCTGCCAGACGATCAGCATGATGTTCCAGGGCTTCTGAAAAAACAAAAACCGGATTCACGCTACCCATTTCCGCATACACAGGAATAGGCTCTTCTCTTTTCATAGCTGCATTAAAAATAGCCATTCCCGCCGCGTGAGAGCCTGTAAAACCTATGGCTTTAATGTCACTTAGATTAACCAGAGCCATTCCTACTACTGGACCGCCATGAACCATTGAAAACACACCATCTGGCATATTTGCCTCCCGGGCGGCATTAATAATGGCCATTCCAATCATTTCGCAGGTTCCGGGATGAGCTGGATGGGCTTTCACTATAACCGGGCACCCTGCTGCTAAAGCGGAAACGGTATCACCACCTGCCACAGAAAAAGCCAGAGGAAAATTACTGGCGCCAAAAACAGCCACTGGCCCTAAAGCCGTTTGCATGGAGCGAACATCAGGTTTAGGCAAAGGCTGCCTGTCTGATTGGGCCAAATCGATACTTGCATTTACCCAGGAGCCCTCCTTTAGAAGGGCGGCAAAAAGTTTAAGCTGCCCTACGGTTCTTCCCCGTTCCCCTGTAATTCTTGCCAAAGGCAAACCTGTTTCAAGGTGACATCGTTGAAGTAAATCATCGCCCAATTTTTCAATATGTTCCGCAATCAGGATAAGAAAATGTGCTTTTTCAGCCCCCGATGTTAATCGATACTGCTGAAAAGCATTCGACGCCTTTTCACCTGCTAAAGCAATCTCTTCATCGGTTGCCTCCTTAAAAAAAGGCACTAGCTTTTCCCCATTTACCGGATTTATAGCTTGAAATACCTGATGGCCTGCTCCTGAAGGAGAGAAGCCTATATATTGGTTACCCTGCAAATTCATGATTTATTTTTTAACTCCCACGGTGTTTTTCAATATCCCAATAGGTTCTATTTCAATAGTTACCATATCCCCAACTAAGAGGGTAAAATCATTATCAGGAACAAGACACGTTCCAGTCATCAAATATACACCTTTTGGAAAACTCATTTCTCTAAAAAGAAAATCTACTAATTCCTGGTGCTTTCTTTTCATTCTATCTATTGAAATTTGACCTTCAAAAGCAATGGCTCCGGCTCTCTCAATATTCATTTTAATGACCGTATCCGATGCAATAGGTGATTCAGGAACATACAAACAAGGACCTATGGCAGCAGAAAAGTCATAACTCTTTGCTTGAGGCAGATATAAAGGATTTTCACCCTCAATATCTCTTGAACTCATATCATTACCAATGGTATAACCTACTACTTTCCCTGAACTGCTGGCAAATAAAGTTAATTCTGGCTCAGGAACATTCCAATGACTATCTCGCCGAATATGAACGGTATCATTGGGACCAGCACATCTTTCTGCAGTAGATTTAAAAAATAATTCAGGACGATCCGCCTCATATACTTTAGCATAAAAGTCAGCGGCACCACTGGTTTTTGATTCCTCCATTCTTGCCTCCCGACTTCTTAAATAGGTAACTCCAGCTGCCCAGATTTCCTGATGATGAATAGGTGCCCGCCACTCATTTTCCAAAAATTCGGAAGCTGAGAAAGCAGCCATTCCCGCTATCCTACTGCTAATAAATGAGTATAAATCATCTCTATTCACTAAAGAATCCCAATCCAAATCTTCTACTTTGTAAAAATCATCTTGATGATTAATCACAATGCCGTTTGTAGTTCTGTATATTTTCATATTCCAAATATACTTTTTATCCGAATAAAATAAAAAAGGTGAAGCAAAATTATGCTCCACCTTACTGGAAATAATAAATGGTTATTTAAACCGAGAGCGCCTGGCATTTGGCTATCAGATCCCTCCACTTGGGTAGAGTATGTTTTGGATGCTCCGCATATTCTTTTGGGGTAAAGTCGGTAACAGCTTTAAAGACCACAGAAAAACGACTTCTGCTGGTAAAACCGCATTCATTTGCCAGTCCTTCCACAGTATGTAAGGTTAAATATCCTTCATTTATGCATTGTATGGCATAGTAGATACGCAAGGCAATCTTACATTTAATAAAACTGAGTCCCAGATTTTCCCTTAATTGGACTATCAGATTTCCCGAAGGAATTCCTATGATTTTAGAAAAATCAATCGTATTGAAATTCGTTGAAGTAAATGATTTAGAAAAATACACCCTTTGTAAAAATTCTAACCATCTATCTTCCTTTTCCGCTTTTGAAAATTTTTGTCTTTTAACCATATCACTATTACTTTTGTCAGCAAATCAATTATGCTTCAACAAAGTAATATTGAAATTTATACATATTTATAAAATATCATATATAGAAGTGAAACTATACAAATATCTAGTCGTTAATCGACTTGTTCCAATGGCCTTATTTTCTGTCTCCAGTACTTTTCCGCTTTTGTCCCAATGAACCAAAATGAAACACCCAAAAGGGCAAAAAATAAGGCTTTATGCATTGAATTCCAGAAATATTCAAAATAACGCGTATACATATTCAGTAAAAAGAACAAAAACCCAATAAGCTGTAGTTTATTATCCTGCATTTTGAACCCTCTATATATTGCGAAAAGACAAATGACCATAGCGAATATACCCCAAAAAATTCTACTGAATTGCTGCGTTTTTTCCCAGTGGTTAACATTGGGAACATTTCCGGAAATGGATAAAATCCAGAGGAAGAAAAACAACAAAAGGAGGCTGAATAATTGCGAGGAGGGCATAAAAAGCTGAAGGGCTTTGTTATTTTTCAACAGAATGGTAGCTATGTAAAGCAATAAAGCCAAAACGGTAATCCTGAGTGGGAAATTCATTCCTAGAAAGTAATTTCCATAGCTGGTCCATTCTTCCGTAAACGAAACATAACAGGCCACCAATGAGAACAGGGCTAAAATCCACAGGGGAACGGAACGAAATAAAAAACCTAACAAAGCATAACACAATGTACTCAGGGCCAGAATGGTAGTAACCTCAAATTGATTTTTATCAAAAATCTCAAGCAAATATATGAATGAAAAACTTAAAAAAACAGCGCCAAGTAACTGTATGAAGGCAATGGAGAAAGATTTTTGTGGACTTTTCTTTTCAAATTTCCAGCCTAAATAGAACGTAACCGCAGATAAAATGGCAAAGAGAATACTTAAAACAATTTTTGGAGCCTCAAAAATATAGGTTATAAGAGAAATGATCCATTTGTCGGCGAATAAAGTACCGATGGCAATGACAATAGAGGCAATAGCCAACCAAAAAGAATATTTTGATACTTTAGCCCAGTCAATTTCCTGAACGCTATCAAATGCCTTTAATTTATTTGCCAGATCAACATCTATTAAATCAGCCCTTTCCCATCCCTCTATAACCTTATTTAGGAGTGACTTTTGATTTTTATTCAGTTGCATATTCTTTTTTTTATCAATAAACTGAAATATACCCAAACCTTTTAATTAATCATAATTTACCTTATATTTAACCTGATTAAAAATTAAAATATGCTATCGAATAAAATATTTATTTCAATTTTCATGATTGTTCTAAGCATTTCAATAGGGAAGGCTCAATGTACTATAAAAGACTATAGTACATATAAAAATGTACTTAGAGTGGACGGTGATTACGTGCAGACTTATGACACTTTCAGGAGAATTTACAAGATTGATGGTCCCTTTTTACTAGCCTACAGCACTTATAAAAAACTATTGAAATTTGAAAGTGGATTTATCATAAGATATTCTGATTTCAAGAAAATCGGTAAGCTGGATGGCGAATATTTAATAGATTACCAAACATTTAAACGTGTTGCGCGATTGGAGTGTCCAGGTAAAAATAGTGCACTGGCAGCAGCTGCCTATTTTCTGAATTAAAAAAACTTGATTGCGGGAAGAAAACAAAGGCTATGAGGTTATTTTTTTTGATCATTCTCTACACATTCCTACATTTTTCAGTACTCCACGGACAACCAACGAGTGACGGTCAGAAAGCCGTTTCCCTCTATCGGAAAGGAGAAGATGCCTTACTGAAAAATAAATACAAAACAGCCATTCAGTACTTTAAATTAGCCATAAAATTACAACCCGATCTGGTCGCGGCGGAAAGGGGTATCGGTCTTTGCTATGAAGGGCTGAACGACTGGTACGCAGCAAGGCAAATGTATGCCTCCATCATTGAAAAGGCTCCTCAATTTTCACGATTACTATACTATCAAATTGGAGAACTCTATTATAAGGAGGGGAACTATAAGAGAGCAATAAGTTACTTTGAACAGTTTGAACGGTTACAGGGATTACCGCTTATCCAATTTACTGTCAATGGCGAAAAAGAGGAAATGTTAGAAAGGGAAACCTTAAAAAAATTACCCATTACTTTTCAAGCATGCAGAATGGCTTTGGATAGTTCGCATCTGGCCACGCAATCGAATGTAATAAATTTGGGCAGTTCGATTAATACCAATTCAGATGAATATTTTCCATTTATAACCAATGATCAATTCATTTTGCTTTACACCAAAAGGAAAAATGAAAATAAGGACGAAGATTTATTTATTGCCACCAACAATGAATACAATCAATGGGGAAATGGTTCGCCCTTTGATAATCAAGTAAATACCATTTATAATGAGGGCATGAGCACGTTGGTGAGAGATGGCCGAACGTTATATTTTACGGCTTGTAATCGTCCAGAAATCAAGGGACCATGTGATATTTGGACAGGACAAATCGAAAACGGACAAGTCAGAGAAGTAAAGGCTATAGTAGATCACCCAAATTCAGACAGTTGGGAAAGTCAGGCTTGTATTTCCTGCGATGGCCGCGTTTTGTATTTTGCCAGTAACAGACCTGGAGGAATGGGTGGCACTGATATTTGGGTATCAGTAAAGCAGAAAGACGGAACATGGAGTAATCCTTCTAATCTGGGTGCGCCCATAAATACGGACAAAGATGAAGAATCTCCATTTATTAGCAATGATGGAAATCGGCTGTTTTTTTCATCAACAGGGCATATTGGATTCGGCGGTCAAGATATTTTCATGAGTACTTTTGATAAATATAGAGGATGGAGCAATGCCTTTAATCTGGGCCCCAAAATAAATAGTCCTTTTGAAGATTTAGGATTTGTTCTTACCGCGGACGGACTTTCCGGCTATTTTGCCTCTGACAGACCTGGTGGATTTGGAGGTATGGATATTTACAAAGTAAACCTGCAGAGTCAATTAAGGGGAGATTTAATCACTTACGTTTATGGCAGTATTAAAGATTCTTTAACGGGAAATCCGGTTACAGGCACAATTAATTCGACGTCATTCCCTCTCGTTCAAGTAGATAATCAAGGTAGATTTTTTTTATGTGTTCCCGCAAATACGTCATTACCACTTGTCATTACTCATCCAGGGTATCATAGTCAGACCATAATAAAGGATATACCCGAATGGAATAACAGAAAATTCTACCCTTTGAAAATTTTACTTGTTCCAATACAGGAACCCATTCCAGAGGTAGTGAAACCCGAACCTATAGATACCGCTCCACCTTTGAGCAGTAATCGCTTCAAGGAATTAAAAAGATATTATCATTCTATTTATTTTCAGTTTGATAGTGACATCCTGGAAATGGGTGAAAAAGAAAAGTTAGAAGGATACATCGCGGGAATACCCTCAAAATTCATACAAAGGGTGGAGATAAACGGCTATGCTGACGACGTGGGCGACTTTAAATACAACTTAGATTTATCGGAAAAAAGAGCGAAGGTTGTTTCTTTGTTATTATTGGAAAAGGGGGTTGAAATTAGTAGAATTTCATTGAAAGGTCATGGTGAAATAAAAGATGACCGGCCGAAACCATTAAACCGGAAGGTTGAGATAAAAATTACCACTTTAGAATAAAGTTCAACGTTGAAAACCATTGAATTTATTGGATAAATTCAGTGCGTTAAAATTACAAGGGGTTACTTTACAAGGAATTAAAAAGGACCCTGTGAGGGTGCGAGGCGCAAAAGTGCAGACCGTTTTAAACAAGATCAAACAAATAATTAAACAAATAATTACCATTTTAAATCATTCATCATCCTGTTTAATTTAAACGGGTTACAAAGTTTGCAACTGGTTTGACCATTTACTTATCTGGATGAAATTAAATCAGGTGATATTTTTTAATTTACATTAACATATTAAGTTTAAAACCAACAAGAATTAACACCTAAATAAATTACAATCAATAAATTATAATTTTAAACTTTTCTTTTCCTCTTTTGAATTACATATTTGGATTCATAGCAGACCAGATTAAATCGGCAAGTTCATTCATTTTGAAAATTTCCTTTTATAAAATAAAAACGCTATGTTTGCGAAAATCTTATAAATTAATTTCTATATGCATTATATTTTAAAAACCAATAAATTAAATGGTAATGCTAACTTAATAGTCTTGCTAATTATCTTGCTTACAAGTTGTCAAAAGGATCCAGAATTTAAGACTCCACAGACTGCTGAGCAACAACCACTTACCGTTGCCACCAAATGGTTTGAACAATTTTATTCATTAACAAAAGCATGTCCAGGTTTTACCCCTCCGGTAGCTGCGAGAGCTTTTGGCTATGCAGGTGTTGCCCTATATGAATCGGTTGTTCCAGGCATTCCTACCCACCAATCTTTAGGCACTAAACTGAATGGTTTACCTAAAATGCCTATACCTAATTTAGGACAAAACTATTATTGGCCCGCTTGTGCCAATGCTGCCATGGCATATTTAGCTAGAAATTTATATGCAAACATGCCTGATTCCCAATTAGAGGCTGTTAATCAACTAGAAAGGGAGATGTTGCAAACCTACAGTTTTGTTGTAGATTTAGAGACACTAAACAGGTCGAAAGTATTCGGACAAGCTATTGGAGAGGCTATTTTTGCCTGGTCTATTGATGATGGAGGACATGAGGGATATAACAAAAATTTCCCTGAAAACTACACTGCGCCCACAGGCCCTGGAAAATGGGTACCTACAGCACCATCTTTCCAGCGAGCATTACAACCGTACTGGGGCTTTAACCGCGAATTTGTGCCTGGAATTATTAATCGATCTCAAACTTTAGCACCCCTTACCTATTCAACTTCGCCCACTTCAACTTTTTTTTCCCAGGCATTAGAAGTATACACTGTTACCAACACGCTAAACCCAGAACAAGAAATAATTGCTCATTACTGGAGTGACGATCCAGGTATAGGAGGCACGCCTCCCGGGCATAGTATAAACATAGCTACTCAAATACTTACAAAAGAAAATGCATCTTTGGCGCTCGCTGCTGAAACTTATTGTAAGGTAAGTATTGCCGTTGCAGACGCGTTTATTTCATGTTGGAAATCAAAATATGAATTTAATCTTTTGCGTCCTATTACCTATATCAGAGACGTCATAGACCCTAACTGGACCCCTATTCTGACAACCCCTGCCTTTCCTGAATATTCATCGGGGCATTCTGTCCAGAGCAGTGCCACAGCGCAAGTTCTTAGTGA
Organism: Saprospiraceae bacterium; assembly: GCA_030728245.1. Taxonomy (GTDB): domain Bacteria; phylum Bacteroidota; class Bacteroidia; order Chitinophagales; family Saprospiraceae; genus BJGN01. Next base: position 25,311 of record JANQZX010000070.1, read on the forward strand.
CCTATTTGGATACAGATATTCCTTTATAGATCGTACTCATGAAATGCGCAATGACATTATTGGAACTCCACGTACATACGCCTCTTTTTATGACTATGCGGAGGAAGCAGCCATTTCCAGATTATACGGTGGCATACATTTTCGTGACGGCATTCATTTTGGACTCAAACAAGGCCGAATAATTGGAGAGTCTGTAAGCGCTCTCCCTTTCAAAAGATAAAAAGCAAATAAGTACGCTTGTAAAATGAGTATTTACTCTGTGACTTCGGTAATAACTAAAGTTTCGGATCAAAATACCCTACCAGGTAATTTTTACCCATCAGCATTAAATTCAAGAAAATAAGATTCTTGTCTTGGTATTTGAACTGAATCAATATTCAGCTACTTCAGAAATATTATTAATAACTATGTTCTGTTGTATTCCTTACTGATTTGTAAATTTTTCTTTAACTTACTAAAAAACAATAATTTATACAAATAAATGCATTTTTTTTGTTATATTAATTGGCTAATTATCCGATTTTCATCAACTCTTAAACCTTAAGTGAATAAATACCCTAGAACTTTGGTAATTAACTAAATAGAGGTGTAGAGCCAACTATTTCTAGTGGTATTCACACCCCCTAACCTAATCTGTTATGAATTAATGTTCAAAAAATAAGCAATCAAACTATTATAGGAGTGAAGTATGCTGAAAAGGTAATGAGGCATTAAACAATCGATAAAACAAAAAAAGCCTCCAAACAAGGAATAATCCGATGTTTGGAGGCAGTGCCTAAAAAAACTTAGGCAAAAATTTATTTATTCAAAACTCTTTTCATTGTTACACCAATTTCAGCGGGAGAAGAAACAACATGAATACCACATTCTCTCATGATAGCCATTTTTGCTTCAGCAGTATCTTCAGCGCCGCCAATAATTGCACCAGCATGTCCCATTTTCCTACCTTTTGGAGCGGTTTGACCTGCAATAAATCCAACAACAGGTTTGGTGCCATGTTCCTTGATGTAATAGGCAGCTTCAGCTTCCATGCCACCACCAATTTCACCAATCATGATAATACCTTCGGTTTCTGGATCATTCATAAGTAATTCTACGGCCTCCTTGGTAGTCGTTCCGACAATAGGATCACCTCCTATACCTATACACGTAGATTGACCCATACCCGCCTTTGTAACTTGATCAACCGCTTCGTAGGTTAGCGTTCCCGAGCGGGAAACGATACCAATTTTACCTTTTTTATGAATAAAACCCGGCATAATGCCACATTTTGCTTCATCAGGCGTAATGACACCAGGGCAATTAGGACCTATTAAACGACAGTCAAAATTTGAAATATAGGCTTTAACTTTAACCATATCTTGTACGGGAATACCTTCAGTAATACAAATAATTACCTTGATACCAGCCTCTGCTGCCTCCATGATAGCATCGGCAGCGAAGGGAGGGGGAACAAAAATAACCGTAGTATCAGCGTGCGCCAATGTAACAGCATCAGCCACTGTATTGAAAACCGGTTTATCTAAATGAGAAGAACCTCCCTTACCCGGGGTCACTCCACCAACAACCTGAGTGCCATAAGCTATCATTTGTTCAGCATGAAAAGTACCCTCTTTACCTGTAAAACCCTGAACAATAATCCTAGAGTTTTTATTTACCAAAACAGCCATGTGTTCAATTATATTTAAAAGCGATAAAATGTAAACCTACTCTTCACTAATAATAAAAACGTCTTCTCCTTTTTTACTCATAAAGTACTTTTCACGAGCGATGGCCTCCCCATTCTTCTTCAACAACACACTTTCTCTTTTCGCTTCGGTAATTTTATTTGTAAAATTTTCCTTATCATTTCTAAGTTGATGAATACTTTTATTTAAACGCCACTGTTCAAAAAAATTATGTTTATCAAAAATGAAAAGCCATGAAACAAATACGAAAGCAGTGAAGATATACTTGTTTTGTAGAGGTTTAGGAAGCAACCTTTTAATGAAAAATCTTGACTGAGCCATAGATAAATAATTTATCTTTTGAGTATGGAACGACCTGGAAATATAGCAATGGGACCAAGTTCTTCTTCGATGCGCAGAAGCTGATTATACTTTGCTACCCTATCAGAACGGGACATTGAACCCGTTTTAATTTGACCTGTATTCAGAGCAACGGCTAAATCCGCAATCGTTGTATCTTCCGTTTCTCCAGATCTATGACTCATCACTGCTGTAAAACCATTTCTATTGGCTAGATTTACTGCATTGATTGTTTCTGTTAAAGACCCTATTTGATTAACTTTTATTAAAATAGAGTTAGCTGATTTTTCATCAATGCCCTGTTGCAAACGAAGGGTATTAGTAACGAATAAATCGTCACCGACTAACTGAACCCTGTTGCCAATAGCTTGAGTTAATTTACTCCATGTAGCCCAATCATCTTCTGCAAGACCATCTTCAATGGAACAAATAGGATATTTATTAACCCAAGACTCCCAATAGCCGATCATTTCATCTGAAGAAAGTTTCTTTCCTGATGATTTCTTAAAATGATAAAGACCTTCTTCTTCCAGATAAAACTCAGAAGCTGCTGCATCCATAGCTATAAGAATATCTTCACCTGGCTTGTAGCCTGCTGCTTCGATGGCAGTTAATACAGTTTCTATGGCCTCCTCATTTGATTTAATATTGGGTGCAAAGCCACCTTCATCACCAACATTGGTAGAATATCCTTTCTTTTTCAAGACTGTTTTAAGATGATGAAATACTTCGGCACCCATTCTTATAGACTCTGAAAAAGTAGGCGCACCTACTGGCATAATCATAAACTCCTGAAAATCAATACTATTATCTGCATGAGAACCTCCATTAAGAATATTCATCATTGGAACTGGAAGCGTACGTGCATTAACACCACCTAAATAACGGTAAAGTGGTAAACCAGCTGCTTCGGATGCAGCCTTTGCAACAGCCAATGAAACCCCCAAGATAGCATTTGCACCTAATCTTGATTTATTTGCTGTCCCATCAAGACGAATCATTTGTTCATCGATGGCTACCTGTTCAAAAACATCAAGGCCAATAATCTCATCTGCAATAGCTTCATTAACATTTATAACAGCCTTGTTAACACCTTTACCGAGATAACTTTTAGGGTCATTATCTCTTAATTCAACGGCTTCGTGTTTACCCGTAGAAGCACCTGAAGGAACTGCGGCCCTCCCAAAATAACCACTCTCTGTAGTTACCTCTACTTCAATGGTTGGATTCCCTCTGGAATCAAGTATTTGTCTCGCATGAACATCTACAATTGCACTCATTACACTAAATATTTTAAAGGTACGGACTGCATTTAAGCAGTCATAAATTGAACGAATTGATCAAATAAATATCTTGCATCATGTGGCCCGGGAGAGGCTTCAGGATGATATTGTACTGAAAAAGATTTTTCACCAATAATACGAATTCCCTCTATACTATCATCATTTAAATTCACATGAGTGATTTCAATATCAGATGACTTTCCTCTAACAACGGAGGGATCAATACCAAAGCCATGATTCTGGCTGGTAATTTCACATTTACCTGTTGCCAGATTTAACACCGGATGGTTAATGCCCCTGTGTCCGTGATGCATTTTGAAAGTGGGAATTCCAGCTGATAAAGCCAGAAGTTGATGACCTAAACAGATACCAAACACAGGTTTCCCAAACTTTCTAATTTCCTTAACAGCTTCAATGGCGTAATCCATAACCGCAGGATCACCAGGTCCATTTGATAAAAAATAACCATCTGGATTGAAATCTAATAATTCATTAACAGGGGTTTTTGCAGGAAAAACCTTAGCAAATACACCTCTTTCAACTAAACAGTCTAAGATATTCTTTTTAATACCAAAATCTAACACAGCCACTTTGAGCGTGGCATCGATGGATCCAACTGTGTAAGGTATGTCAGTTGAAACCGTGGAGGCAAGTTCCAAACCATCCATTGAAGGAACTTCCTTTAATAATATAGTTAACTCATCTAAATCCAAAATGGTAGAACTAATAATACCATTCATAGCTCCTTTGCTCCGAATATGTCTAACTATAGCTCTGGTATCAACATCCGAAATACCAACCAGATGCTCATTTTCAAAATAGTCCTGAACAGAGTTATCCGCTAAATTCCTTGAATAAGGCACAGTGAAATTCTTACAAATCAGCCCAGAAATCTGAATTTTGTTAGATTCAGTATCCATCTTCGAGGTGCCGTAATTACCAATATGAGCATTCGTTGTAACCATTAACTGACCGCTGTAAGAAGGATCAGTAAAAATCTCCTGATACCCGGTCATACCAGTATTAAAACAAATTTCACCAGTGGTTATACCTTTGACACCGACAGACCTTCCCTTAAAAAAGGTTCCGTCATCAAGAAGTAAAACTGCGGGACTAAAAGATTCTTCCATGGAATATAGTAATATAACAACAATAAAACCTCACAAATATAGTATTATTAGCTATAAATGATAGGATGAAAACTAATATTTTAAATAAAGAACACTAAAACTTAATACAAAAAAGGATAAAAGCAAAAAGAGGCTATCCAAAATGAATAGCCTCTTTCAAAAATAATATATATTATAAGTTAATCTTTATTTTCTACCTCAGTGGTGTCATCACCATCTATAACTGCATCTTCTACAACGGCATCAGAACCCGTACCTGTAGCAGAACCCTTTCCACGACGACCTCTTCTTCCAGTAGATTTAGCAGCATCAGACTTAATTTTATAGACTTCATTGAAATCAACTAACTCTATAATAGCTATATCAGCAGCATCACCTTTCCGGAAACCTAATTTAACTACCCTTAGATAACCACCTGGTCTATTTGCAATCGCAGGGGCAACAGTAGAGAACAACTCAATTAATGCCTCTTTATTTTGAAGATAACTAAAGATAACCCTACGATTATGGGTACTATCATCTTTAGATTTAGTAAAAAGCGGTTCAGCAAAAACCCTAAGAGCTTTAGCTTTAGCTTCTGTAGTAGTAATTCTTTTGTGCATAATCAAAGAAATCGTTAGATTTCTAAGCAACGCTTTTCTGTGAGCAGATTTCCTGCCTAAATGGTTAAGTTTATTACCGTGATTCATAAAAAAAAGTTTAACGTCGCATCACTAAATATTGATTAAGGCTTATACAATAATCGGTTAATGCAAAAATAAGAAAGAAGAAGCACCATATAAAGCCTAGCACTTACCCCTTAAATGATATTTATTCTTCGTCCAATTTAAATTTCGCTAAATCCATACCGAAATTAAGACCCTTTTCAACCAGGAGTTCTTCAATTTCAACGAGTGATTTTTTACCAAAATTCCTGAACTTTAATAATTCATGCGTATCATAATGTACAAGCTCAGCCAAAGTATTAATCTTTGCTGCCTTCAAACAATTATAAGCACGAACAGACAAATCAAGATCTTCTAAAGAAGTTTTCAACAACTTCCGCATGTGTAGAATATGCTCATCAACAATATTTTCCTCCTTACTTGATGCATCATCAAAGGTGATATTCTCATCAGTAATAAGCATAAGATGTTGAATCATAATTCTGGATGCCTCCTTAATAGCCTCTTCAGGGTGAATGGTTCCATCCGTCTTAAGATCTATAGTTAGCTTCTCATAATCTGTTCTTTGTCCTACCCTGGTACTTTCAATCTTATACGATACATTTTTAATAGGCGTATAGATAGCATCTACAGGAATAACACCGATAGGAGAATCCTTTGTAATAGACTCATCTGCAGGAACATAACCTCTACCCTTAGTAATAGTAATTTCTAACTCAAGATTAACCGTAGGTTCCATACTACAGATGAGTAAGGAAGGATTCATGATTTTGAAATGACTTGTATGTGCCTCAATATCACCTGCTGAAAACGAATTTTTTCCAGATATAGTCATATAAATTTTATCCCCATCGAACTCATCTTCGGGGACCAATTTCTTTAACCTAATCTGTTTTACGTTAAGGATAATCTCGACAATATCTTCAACTACACCAGGTATAGTTGAAAACTCATGATCGACACCCGCAATACGAATGGCACTAATCGCATAACCCTCTAAAGAAGAAAGAAGAACACGACGTAGGGAGTTACCAACAGTTTGCCCGAAACCGGGTTCCAACGGTTTAAACTCGAATAAACCTTCAAAATCGTTTGATTTTTGCAAAACAATTTTATCAGGCTTTTGAAAATTTAGAATACTCATAGGTCGGAATAAAAAAACAAAAAATGACAAAAATAAAGTCAGTAAAATGTTCTTATTTGGAATAAAGTTCTACAATGAGTTGTTCATTAATTTTTTCAGGAATCTGACTGCGCTCAGGTAGAGAAATAAAGGTACCCTGAAATTTATCAGGATTAACTTCTAACCAAGGATACTTTCTAACTTCACTGGCACGGCCAGCTAAACTATTAGCCACTATTTCCAAGCTCTGTGACTTACCTCTTACCGTAATGACATCACCAGGACGAAGTAAACAAGATGGAATATTAGTAAGAATGCCATTAACGAGGATATGTTTATGTGTAACAAGCTGTCTAGCACCATTTCTCGTAGGCGAAATACCTAAGCGATAAACAACATTATCGAGCCTAGACTCTAACAACTGAAGTAAAACTTCACCAGTTACACCTGCCTTACGGGCAGCTTTTTCAAATAAATTACGGAATTGTCTTTCGAGCAAGCCATAAGTATATTTAACTTTTTGCTTTTCAGTAAGTTGAACAGCATAATCAGAACGTTGCTTACGCCTTCTTGTAGCACCATGCTGACCAGGAGGAGATTTTCTACGTTCGAATGATTTATCAGGACCATAAATTGCCTCGCCAAAAGCTCTTGCCTTTTTTGTACGGGGACCAGTATATCTTGCCATAAGGAATATTATTAACTATTAAGAATTAAACCCTTCTTCTCTTAGGAGGACGACAACCATTATGAGGAATAGGAGTCATGTCCTTAATAATAGAGACTCTGATACCCGCCCCATCTAAAGCACGAATAGCGGCTTCTCTACCAGAACCAGGACCTTTAACGAATACTTCTGCTACTCTTAGACCTGCATCATGAGCAACTTTAGCTGCATCGGCCGCAGCAATTTGCGCTGCATAGGGAGTATTCTTTTTAGAACCCTTAAAGCCTGATTTACCTGCAGAACCCCAAGAAATCACTTGACCAGCCTTATTGGTAATAGAGACGATAATATTATTAAAAGAAGCCTGAATAAAAGCATAACCTTCCGATTCTACTTTTACGACCCTTTTCTTTACATTTTTTTTGGTTGCTTTTGCCATTTTACAAAAAACATTTAATGTAACTGTCAACTGACAATTACGATAGAATTACTTAGTTACCTTCTTCTTGTTTGCGACTGTCTTACGCTTACCTTTACGAGTTCTGGCATTCGTACGTGTACGTTGACCTCTTACAGGTAAACCTTTACGATGCCGTAAACCTCTTAGACAAGCAATGTCCATCAATCGCTTAATACTCATTTGCACTTCTGAACGGAGTTCACCTTCAGTTTTGAACTCGGTAGAAACAATACGAGAAATCTCTCTAATATTATCATCAGACCAGGTTTCAACCTTAGCATGTTCATCAACGCCAGCTTGCGCAAGAATATTGAGGGCCGTTGTACGCCCAATGCCATAAATATAGGTTAATGCGATAGCACCACGTTTATTTCTCGGCAAATCCACACCGCCAATTCGAGCCATGTTTCTTAGTTTATAGTTTAGGAAACCAAACAGGAATTAACCCTGTCTTTGTTTCAGTTTAGGATTTTTCTTATTAATAATGTAAACTTTCCCTTTTCGTTTGACTACAATGCAGTCAACAGATCGTTTTTTTACAGAAGTTCTTACTTTCATTTGTTTGCTTTTAATAGCGTTAAAGTTTCAGAGGACGATTATTTATAACGATAGGTTATCCTTCCGCGTGCCAAATCATAGGGTGACATTTCAACAGATACCTTATCACCAGGAAGAATCCGTATGTAATTCATACGCATTTTGCCAGAGATAGTGGCTGTTATTTGGTGGTCGTTTTCCAACCTAACCCTAAACATGGCATTTGAAAGAGCTTCCTCTATAATACCGTCTTGTTTAATCAAATCTTTTTTAGACATATACCGAATTTCGGAGTGCGAAGATAAACAAAATCTATTTCAGTTTACTCATTTTAGTAATAAAAATCAGTTAATCTGATAGTTAATAATAAAAAAACTAACTTTCTACCATGACTGATGTTAAAAAAGGGTTTTCAACACAAGCCTTTTCAATGCCGGAATGGTCTGATAAAACCAAAACACCATCATCAAAAATAGCTACAGTATGTTCATAGTGAGCGGAATAAGACGAGTCCTTAGTCACAACCGTCCAACCATCATTTAGAACAACCACTTCTTTCTTACCAAAATTAACCATTGGCTCAATGGCAATAACCAAACCACTTTTGATTTTTTGCCCAGATCCCCGTTTTCCCACGTTGGAAACAACAGGTTCCTCATGCAATTGTTTACCAATACCATGACCGACCAGTTCACGAACTACACTAAAACCACATTCACCTTCAATAAAAGACTGAATAGCAAACCCAATGTCTCCCATTCTCATTCCACAACGCGAAACTTCTATTGCCTTATACAAAGATGTTAAAGTGGCTTTACAAAGATCAAAGTTATCTTTCGACACCTCCCCTAAAAGGAAAGTGAACGCAGCATCACCAAAATAGCCATTTTTGACAACACCACAATCGATGGATACCAAATCACCCTCCTTTAAGAAACTATCTCCCTTTGGAATTCCGTGAACAACTTCATTATTCACAGATATACAAAGAGAGGAGGGGAAACCATTGTAGCCCTTAAAAGCCGGAAGACCACCCTTTGATAAAATAAAAGATTCAGCTACTTCATCTATTTCTCTGGTACTAATACCAGGCTTAAGTAAACAAGCCACGTGTTCAAGTGTATCTGAAACAATCTGGCAACTTTCCCTGATGAAAACAACCTCATCTTTTGTTTTATAATGAACCATTCGTCTTGATATAAAAACTATTCAAATTAAAGGATAATACTTTTACTATCCAACATAATATATGACCGGTCATTCTACAAGAGCCTTCAGAAATTACATTTCACTTCCTATACCCTGTAAACGACTTCCAGTTTGTCTACCTTGTACTTTACCCGATTTCACTAAACCGTCATAGCGACGCATTAGCAAATAACTTTCAATTTGAGCTAGTGTATCTAACACAACAGCTACCAATATCAAAAGGGAAGTTCCACCAAAGAAGATTGAGAAAGAACGATTTACACCGAAAGCCGCAGCAAAAGCTGGTAAAATAGCTATCAGGCCAAGAAATAAAGCACCTGGCAGAGTAATTCTACTGGTAATATTATCAATGTATTCTGCTGTTGGTACACCCGGCTTAACACCAGGAATAAAAGCATTTTGCCTTTTAAGATACTCAGAATAATTTTGTGGGTTCACCAATAACGCCGTATAGACATAGGTGAAAACAAAAATCAGGAGAAAATAAATAACATTATACTCAACAGAAGCAAAATCATTTAAGGCTATCAGAAAACTGCTGGATGATGCAGCCTCAGCGGAAGCAAACTGCATAGCTGTAGAAGGTAAGAACATTAATGCCTGGGCAAAAATGATTGGCATTACCCCTGAAGCGTTTAATTTCAAAGGAATATAATCTCTCGCACCAGCATTTGGAAGAGATGACCCTTCCCGCCCTACTGCTTTTCTTGCAAACTGAATTTGAATACGTCTGACCGCCTGAACCACCATAATAGTAAGTATGATAATTACAAAAAGTAAAGCCATTTCCAAAACAAATAGTAGCAAGGCGTTATTTTCCAATTGAGCTTGAAACTCAAAGCCTAGGGCAGAAGGTAAAGTAGCTATTATACCTACGGTGATAAGCAGCGAAACACCATTGCCAATACCACGATCAGTAATCCTTTCTCCCAACCACATGGATAATACGGTACCACCAGCTAATATAATGATATTACTGAACCAAAAGATAGCTTTCGGAATAGCTGGATCGATAGCACCCATAGTACTAATGTAAGTAAGGTAACCACTACCTTGTACCAATGTAACAACCACCGTTAAAAGACGCGTAATCTGATTGAGCTTTTTTCTACCTGACTCACCTTCTTTTTGTTGAAGACGTTGAAAATATGGTACGGCAAAACCCAAAAGCTGTATAACAATTGAGGAAGTTATGTAAGGCATAATACCTAAAGCCAAAAGAGAGGCATTCTTAAAAGCTCCACCCGTAAACGAGTTGATTAAACCAATAAGATCGTTCGTCTTTTCACCCGCTGCGTTTTGAGCATCGAGAGCGGCAGGGATAACCCCTGGCAATACGATATAGCTTCCAAACCGATAAACAACAAGGACAATTAAAGTAGTCAGAATACGATTTCTGAGTTCAGTAATACTCCAAATATTTTTTAAAGTTGTAATAAACCGTTTCATGATAATTAGTTATACAAGGACAATCGATCCCCCAGCCTTTTCAACCGCCTCTTTTGCAGCGGGAGAACAAGCATGAACAGATAAATTAACCTTAGCCTTTAATTCACCCCTGCCAAGAACCTTTACTTTATCTAAACGAGCGATGAAGCCATGCTCCTTTAAAGAATCAAGATTAATGTCTGTTAGATTATGTTTTTCTACCATTAGTTGAATATAATCTAAATTAATAGGAACATATTCAACTCTGTTAGGATTCTTAAAGCCCACTTTAGGTAAACGCATCTGAAGAGGCATTTGACCACCCTCGAAGCCACGCTTCAATTTATGACCAGTACGAGCTTTAGCACCCTTGTGGCCCTTTGTAGAAGTTCCTCCACGGCCAGACCCCTGACCTCTCGCTATTCTCTTCCCTTTTTTTACAGCACCTTTTGCTGGTTTTAAGCTATGTAATTCCATTGCTTGATATTTTAACTGATGTAAGTTATTGTCTAGTCAACTGCCGTTTCTGTAACCACTAAGTGAGCTACTTTGGCAATCATACCCATTATTTGAGGAGTAACTTCTTTAATCACAGAGTGATTAATTCTCCTAAGACCCAGAGCTACCATCGTATCCTTTTGACGTTTTGGACGATCGATAATACTTTTGATCTGTGTTACTTTTACCTTTGCCATGTTTTAACCGTTAAATAGTTTTTCTAAAGTAATTTTACGTGTTTTTGCAATGACACGGGGATCTCTTAAGTTCTTAAGCGCTTCGATAGTAGCTTTTACTACGTTGTGAGGGTTAGAAGAACCTTGAGATTTAGCTAACACATTATGTACACCAGCTATTTCCAATACAGCACGCATAGAACCACCAGCAATAACACCGGTACCATCAGAAGCAGGCTTCAAAAAAACCTTACCGGCCTTAAACTTGCCTAAAACTTCATGAGGAATAGTACCTTTATAGATAGGAACTTTTACTAAATTCTTTTTAGCATCATCTGCAGCTTTAGTAATTGCTTCAGAGACATCTCTCGCTTTACCCAAACCGTGACCGACAGTACCATTACCATCACCCACAACTACGATAGCAGCGAAACTAAAAGTACGACCACCTTTGGTCACTTTGGCCACTCTGTTTAGTTGAACCAATTTATCTTTTAGTTCTGTTTCAGCGGGTTTGACCCGATTTTCATTCTGTTTTGCCATTTTATTTTACAGTTGAGGATGATTAAAACTGGAGTCCACCCTCACGGGCACCATCAGCCAATGATTTAATTCTTCCATGGTAAAGGTATCCAGAACGATCAAAAACAACCTTTGAAATATTCGCTTCTTTAGCTCTTTCCGCTAATAGCTGACCTACTTTGTAAGCTTGCTCTACCTTTGTTCCAACCCCTAATATGCCATTCTCACGAGAATCAGCAGCCACCAAAGTATGACTGATAGTATCATCGATGATTTGAGCATAAATTACTTTATTACTCCTGAATACACTTATGCGAGGAGAGGATGCAACACCTTTAATCTTTTTCCTGATTCTAAAGTGAATTCGCGTTCTGCTCTGTTCTTTTGTCAATTTCATTATTGGACATTTACTAATCTTAGTGTAAGGCACAAAATCCAGACCCAAGATCCAAATAAAAATAATATTAGTAGGACTATTTCTTCTTAGCCCCAGTTTTTCCAAGCTTTCTACGAACGATTTCGCCCACAAAGCGAACACCTTTACCTTTGTAAGGCTCTGGTTTACGGAAACCTCTGATTTTAGCACTAACTTGACCAAGTAATTGCTTATCAATACATTCCATAATAATTGTAGGGTTACCACCTTTATCTTGCTTAGTTTCCAAACTAATTTCATCAGGAAGCATAAAGAGGATTGGGTGAGAGTAACCTAAGGTTAACTCCAATAATTTTCCAGTATTTGCCGCACGGTAACCAACACCGATAAGTTCGATATTAGCTGTGAAACCTGTAGAAACACCGGTAACCATATTATTAATTAAAGAACGATATAAACCATGAACGGTTTTGTGTCTTTTTTGATCCGTTGGACGTTGCACAGTAACTATTGCACCATTAATATCGACAGTTAAATCTGGATCAATCTGCTGGTTTAGTGAACCTTTAGGACCTTTAACGGTAACTAAATTATTCTTACCAACACTCACTTCAACCCCACCTGGAAGCGTTATAGGAGCTTTACCTATTCTAGACATGTTTAATAAATTTAGAAGTGAGTAAATTAGTAAATATAAAGTAGTATTTCACCACCAACGTTCATTTGACGAGCTTTCTTGTCTGTCATAACTCCTTTCGAAGTAGAGACAATAGACACGCCTAGGCCATTAATAATACGAGGTATTTCGTCTGTTTTTGCATATTGACGAAGACCAGGTTTACTAACCCTTCCCAATTTACGAATAATAGGCTTTCGTGTTAATACGTCATATTTTAACGCTATACGAATAAGACCTTGATTACCCTTACCACCCTCTTCGAATTTGTACTTGAGTATGAAACCCTGATCATACAAAATTTCGGTGATAGCTTTTTTAAGACCGGAAGCTGGAATATCCACCAATCTGTGACCCGCCATTTGCGCATTTCTAATGCGCGTTAAATAATCGGCTATTGGATCTGTTACTGCCATTGTATAAATATTTACCGTGCGGTATTTCAAAAGAAACCTACACAGTTGTTAAGAAATTACCAACTAGCTTTAGTGATACCCGGAATCTTACCATCCAGAGCCATCTCTCTAAACTTAACTCTACACAAACCAAATTGTCTAATATAACCCTTTGGTCTGCCAGTTAACTGACATCTATTATGTAAACGAATAGGACTAGAATTTCTTGGAAGTAAATCCAACTCATCCCAACGGCCTTCTTCTTTTAATTGCTTTCTTTTTTCAGCGAATTTTTCAACTAAACGCTTACGTTTTTTTTCCCTGGCTATTAATGATTTCCTTGCCATTATACTTCTTCTTTTTTCTGATTTTTGAATGGTAAACCTAAGGCTTTCAACAAAGCCAGAGCCTCAGCGTCTGTTTTTGCGGTAGATACAAAAGTAATATCCATGCCTGAAACACGTGTAATCTTATCAATATCAATTTCAGGAAAAATAAGTTGTTCTGTGATTCCCAAACTGTAATTGCCACGTCCGTCAAAACTTTTATCGTTAATACCTCTGAAATCTCTCACTCTTGGAAGAGCTACACCAACCAAACGGTCAAGAAACTCATACATGTGATGATGACGAAGGGTAACTTTAACGCCGATAGGCATTTTCTCTCTTAACTTAAAGTTAGAGATTGAAGTTTTAGCTTTGGTAGAAACAGCCTTTTGTCCGGCAATGGTAGAAAGCTCCGCAAGAGCTGCATCAACCATTTTCTTATCTTGAGTAGCTGCGCCCACTCCTTGGTTAATACAAATTTTAGTTAAGCGTGGAACTTGCATAACTGAAGTGTATTGGAACTGCTCCATTAAAGCAGGTACGACATCTTTAAAATATTTGTCGCGAAGTCTTGGTGTATATTTCATCACTTGATCGTTTGGCCTGATTTTTTAGCATATCTTTCCATGTTACCTTCACTGTCTGGACGACGTCCTACGCGTGTTGGTTTATTTGTTTGTGGATCGACAACCATAATATTAGAAATATGAATAGATGCAGGCTTTTCAATAATACCACCTGCATTTTCCTGCGTAGCTTTTGTATGCTTTTTGACCATATTAACCTGATCAATTAACACACGCTGCTTTTCAGGGAAAACCTCCATTATTTCATGTATTTTAGTTCTGTCTTTAGAAGAACCAGAAATAACCACCACTTTATCACCCTTCTTAACCTTTAATTTAGGAGAGAAACGTTTTTGTTGAATGATATTTTTTTTCATGTGCATTGTTTGAGCCTTTGGAAGGCGCTAAATAATTATAATACTTCAGGAGCAAGGGAAACAATCCGCATAAAATCTTTATCCCTAAGCTCTCTTGCCACAGGACCGAAAATACGGGATCCTCTTGGCTCATCTTGATTATTCAGCAACACACATGCATTATCATCAAAACGAATATAAGAACCATCTTTACGACGAATTTCCTTTTTGGTTCTAACGATTACAGCTTTTGACACTGAACCTTTTTTGATACCTCCTGGAGAGGTATCTTTGACTGAAACGACGATGGTATCACCTACGTGAGCATACCTGCGTTTTGAGCCACCGAGTACACGAATACAGAGGACTTCTTTAGCCCCACTGTTATCTGCCACTCTTAATCTGGATTCCTGTTGAATCATAGTATGTACATTTAGCGGATTTGAAAACGATTAAAGTTACAAATCGTAAATTTCAAAATTATTTTGCTCTCTCAATAACTTCAACTAATCTCCAGCTTTTATTCTTGCTTAGGGGACGAGTTTCCATTATACGAACTATATCACCGATGTGACATTCGTTCTGTTCATCATGTGCCATTAATTTTTTGGTTTTCATGATAAACTTTCCGTAGATAGGGTGACGAAATTTACGTTCTACTTTAATAGAAATAGATTTCTCCATTTTGTTACTAGAAACGACACCCACTCTAGTTTTTCTTAAGTTCCTTTCTTCCATGATATTGCGACGTTAGCAATTACAAATTTAATCTTCTTCTGCGCACTTTTTTAGATCTGCCACTTTGTTCTTCCGGAGTTAGAACCAAAATTTCTCTAGACCTTAATTCCGTGTGAATTTGTGCAATTTCACGACGTAGATTCCTCAAAACCAGAGGATTACCCAGACCTTTAACTGCATGTTCAAACTTTAACTTTTGATACTGCAATTCGGAGCGTTCCAATTCTCCCTGTAAGTCTAGTGTAGCCATTTCACGGAAATCCGTTATTCTGTTATTAGCCATTGTTAAAATGGATTAAATTAATGTTCAAAGACCCTTGCGGGATAATTATTCAGCAATATCGTGGCGAACCACAATTTTTGTAAGACAAGGAAGCTTTTGTGCAGCCAATTTGAGGGCGCCTTCGGCAACTTCTCTTGGTACACCATCGAGTTCGAACATAATTCTACCAGCTTTGACTATAGCTACCCAATGATCCAGGGCACCTTTACCCTTACCCATACGCACCTCTTGAGGCTTGGAGGTAATAGGTTTGTCTGGGAAAATACGAATCCAAACTTTACCCTCTCTTTTCATGAAACGAGTCATGGCAATACGAGCGGCTTCAATTTGCCTGTTTGTTAACCTTCCGCTATCCAAAGATTTAAGACCAAAGCTACCAAAAGCAATAGTACTTCCTCTTTGGGCGACGCCTTTTATACGCCCCTTATGTTGTTTGCGGTATTTCGTTCTTTTAGGCTGTAGCATAAAATTCTTTTTTATTGACTTCGACAATAAAGAAATGGGTCTTTATTTCAAAGTTCGGCAAAGATAAACTTTTTTTAAATAAATACTAACGTTTCCGTTGGTTTCTTCCGTCCGTACTTCCACCGGCTCCTCTTCTACGATTTCCGTCTCTTCTATCGCCACCTTTTTCACCCCCTCTATCGTTTCCTCCTCTTGAGAAACCACCACTGTTATTTCCAGAAACCGGTTTACCACTGGCTTGTTGAGCGACAGCTGGAGAAAGGTCTCGTTTTCCGAGCACTTCACCTTTACAGATCCAGGTTTTGATACCTATTTTACCATATACGGTCTGAGCCTCCTGCCATGAGTAATCTATATCTGAACGGAATGTATGTAGTGGCGTTTTACCTTCTTTGAATTCTTCTGAACGAGCCATTTCAGCTCCATTCAAACGACCAGAGATACGAACTTTTATACCTTCAGCACCAGGTGTACGCATGGTAGTCTGTATGGCCATTTTAATGGCACGTCTGTAGTTTATACGCGCTTCGAGTTGCTTTGCAATACCTTCACCCACGATAACTGCATCTAGTTCAGGCTTACGGATTTCAAGAATATTAATTTGAATATCCTTTCCAGTTAACTTTCTTAATTCACCGCGAATTAATTCAACCTCCTGACCGCCTTTTCCAATAACGATACCTGGACGAGAGGTGTGAATAGTTACCGTGACACGCTTCAGTGTGCGTTCTATTACTACACGAGCAATACCCCCTTTAGAGATACGTGCTTGCAAATAATTACGGATTTGTTCGTCCTCAATAACTTTAGCCGCAAAATCTTTACCACCGAACCAGTTGGAGTCCCAACCTCTGATGATTCCTAAACGATTTCCTATCGGATTAGCTTTCTGACCCATACCTTCTGGTATATTATAATTTGATAAATTAATTATTCTTCTGAAGCTGCAGCAACGGCAACAACTTCACTTTCTAGGGGTACCCTATTTTGCACAACGATAGTCACGTGATTTGTGCGCTTACGAATTCTGTGTGCACGACCATGAGGTGCTGGTCGAAATCTTTTTATTTGTGTCCCACCATCAACGAAGGCAGTTTTAATAAAAAGATCAAAATCAGCTACATCGTTTCCTTCTGCTTTATTCCCCCAATTGGCTATAGCGCTATCCAGTAGTTTTTTCAACCAGATACCTGATTCCCTTTTCGTAAACCTAAGAATAGAAAGAGCATCACTTATATTCTTTCCGCGAATATTATCCACTACCAGACGCATTTTACGCTCTGACATTGGGACATTTTTCAATTTGGCAATTGCTTCCATATTAAACTCATTGAATACCTATAATGGTATTTTAGTAATTCAAAATTATTTTTTACGATTTCCTGAGTGCCCCCTAAAATTACGGGTTGGAGAAAATTCACCCAATTTATGGCCCACCATGTTCTCAGTAACGAATACAGGAACAAAAGTTTTACCATTGTGCACGGCTATTGTTTCACCCACCATATCAGGAATTATCATAGAAGATCTTGACCAGGTCTTGATTACTGATTTTTTCTTCGCTGTTTTGGATTCCATAACCTTTTCTAGAAGTTTATGAAAAACGTAGGGGCCTTTTTTTATTGATCTTGCCATAGCAAATATAATTTGTTAAAGTTAAGCTTATGAGGCTATCCTTAGGTTATGGATTTTTGGTTTTTCTCTTAGTGATAATCAATCTTGAAGAATTCTTCCGAGTATCACGCGTTTTCTGACCTTTGGCCATAATTCCTGTCCTTGAACGAGGATGTCCACCAGAAGCACGACCTTCACCACCACCCATTGGGTGATCGACAGGGTTCATAGCTACCCCTCTAACTCTTGGTCTGTTTCCTAACCAGCGATTACGTCCGGCCTTACCCATAACTTGTAATCCATGATCAGGATTTGACGTGTTACCAATAGTAGCTTTACAAGTATTAAGTACACGTCTTACCTCACCTGAAGGTAATTTAATAACTACGTACCTCTCTTCTTTATTCATTAAAGTACCATAAGTACCTGCACTCCTTGCCATTGAAGCTCCTTTTCCAGGTACTAATTCAATAGCATGGATATTTGCACCTAAAGGAACCTCTTTAAGAACCATGGCATTACCAACGGTAGGAGGTGCACCAGGACCAGATATTACGGTAGAACCAACGGCTAAACCGTTTGGTGCAATGATATACCTTTTTTCGCCGTCTTCATATTGAAGTAGAGCTATATAGGCGGTACGGTTCGGGTCATATTCAATAGACATAACCTCAGCCTTTACACCGTCCTTATTTCTTTTGAAGTCTATAATTCTATAGCGACGCTTGTGCCCACCACCCTTTTGGCGCATGGTCATCTTACCCGTATTGTTTCTTCCGCCTGACTTTTTAATAGGGGCTAGAAGACTCTTTTCTGGCTCATCGGTTGTTACTTCCGAGAAAGTATTACCCACTCTGAAACGAGTACCAGGGGTAATTGGATTAAACTTTTTTACTGTCATGATATGGTTTTCAATTTTGATTCATCACGGATAAGCACACCATAAAATCTTATCCATACGAATCGTTAATAATAATTAATTACCGCCGAAGAAATCAATTTCCTCACCATGTCCAATACGCACGTAGGCTTTCTTGAAAGATGGTTTTCTGCCTTTTAGAACACCTGATTTAGTGTTTCTTGATTTGGCTTTGCCAGGAACGACCAATGTATGGACAGAAACAACAGCTACAGAATACATGTCTTGTACTGCTTTTTTGATTTCCAATTTATTGGCTCTCTTATCTACCTGAAAACAATAATTGTTTTGTGTTCCAGCCAGACCCTCCGATTTTTCGGTAATCAGTGGTTTTATTAAAATAAACTTATTTGCCATTGTTCAACTAACTAGTGGGTAATACCCGATTTAAGCTAATGATTCAGTTAACTTTCCAAGAGCTGTTTCAGAAAGTACTAAAGATCTCGCGTTCATGATATCATAAACATTTAAATCCTGTGCTCTTATAACTTTAGCTGTTGGTAAATTTCTTCCTGATAAATACACAACTTTGTCATGCTCAGGGGTAACCAAAATTGATTTCTTCTCTGAAATTTTTAGGTTCTGAAGTATGTCCAGGAAAGCCTTCGTTTTTGGGTTTTCAAAAGTGAAATCCTCAATTATTACGATTGAACCTGACGCCGCCTTTGTACTTAATGCAGATACTCTGGCCAGCTTTCTTACCTTCTTGTTCAACTTCTGTTCGTAATCTCTTGGTACTGGGCCAAATATACGACCACCACCATGATATAACGGATTCTTGATATCACCCTTACGAGATCCACCCGTACCCTTTTGCTTATGTAGTTTACGAGTCGAACCCGCAATTTCACCACGACCTTTTGTTTTGTGGGTACCTTGACGCTGATTCGCCAGGTAAGCTTTAACTGCTAAATAAATGACGTGATTGTTAGGTTCTACACCAAATATCGCATCTGGTAATTCAACCTCTCTACCGGTCTCCTGGCCATTTATATTATGAATAACTAATTTCATGCTAATAATATTAATCCCTAAGGACAGTCAAAAATTACTTTTTCTCCAAAATAACAGTAGAACCATTGTGACCAGGAATAGCTCCTTTCACAAGAATTAAATTCTTATCTGCGAATATTTTAACTACGCGAAGATTCTTGATTTTAATTCGGTCGTTACCGTCACGTCCTGCCATTCGCATTCCCTTGAATACACGAGATGGATAAGAAGAAGCACCGATTGAACCTGGGGCACGCTGCCTGTTGTGCTGACCGTGTGTAGCATCATTTACACCCGCGAAAGCATGTCTTTTAACAACTCCCTGGAAACCTTTACCTCTGGATTGACCTATGGCATTGATAGAATCTCCTTCACTGAAAATTTCATCTACAGTAATAGCATCTCCAATAGACTTACTCACTGCATTGAAATCTCTGAACTCGATAACATTAGACTTTGGAGTCGTATTCGCTGCTTCAAAGTGACCTTTGAGCGCTTTAGTAGTATTCTTTACTTTGGCTTCGCCGAAACCTAACTGTAAAGCATTATAACCATCTGTATCAGATGTTTTTATTTGGGTAACAACACATGGGCCTGTTTCAATAACAGTACATGCTATATTACGGCCAGTACTATCATAAATACTGGTCATGCCTATTTTTTTTCCTATTAATCCGTTCATCAGACTTTTATTTTAATCTAAATACATCACTGCTAAATATTGGGCAATGAAAATAGACTACGTCAATTTAACTTGAATATCCACACCACTTGGCAATTCCAACTTGGATAAAGCATCCACAGTCTTTTGCGTTGGAGTATAAATTTCAATCATTCGTTTGTGCGTTCTCAATTGGAACTGCTCACGAGATTTCTTATTGACGTGCGGTGAACGGAGCACAGTAAATATTTTTTTCTCTGTGGGCAGCGGAATCGGGCCAGTTACGATGGCACCACTATTGCGAACAGTTTTTACAATTTTCTCCGTCGATTTATCTACGAGATTATGGTCGTAGGAACGAAGTTTGATTCTAATCTTCTGATTCATGCCTTTTAAAGCTAGTTTATGTCAAAAAAATTAAGCGTTCAGGTACATTTACCTGTATGCAAATTACACTCTTATTATTCAGGCAAAGGGATTAACCCTTTGCCTTTTCAATAATTTCTTTTGATACACCGGATGGTGCCTCACTGTAGTGAGCAAATTCCATAGACGAAGTGGCTCTACCAGAAGTGATTGTACGTAATTGAGTAACATATCCAAACATTTCAGATAACGGAACTTCCGCTGCAATACTTACAGCACCCGGTCTTGGTTCCTGACCCTTTGGCATACCTCTTCTTCTATTCAAGTCACCGATGACCGGACCTACATAATCCTCTGGTGTTACTACCTCTAGTTTCATGATCGGCTCCATCAAAACAGGTCCTGCCTTAGATGCAGCTGCTCTAAATCCTTCCTTTGCACATAGTTCAAAAGCGATTGGCTTAGAATCCACCGCGTGCATAGAACCGTCATAAACCCTAACTTTCATACTATCCAAAGAATAGCCTGCAAGTACACCATTATCCATCATAGCTTTGAAGCCGTCAGATATTGGTTTGATATAGTTTTTATCGATAGATCCACCTACAATATCCCACTGGAACTGTAAACGTGTTTTACCTGATTTGAAGTCGTCTGAATCCAAGAAAGTTTCATCAGCTGGTCCAAGTTCAAATTCCATATCGGCAAATAAACCTGATCCACCCGTCTGTTTCTTCAAACGCTCTCTGTGGCTAACCGTTTTAGTTAAAGTTTCTTTGTAATTTACCTGAGGAGCTCCCTGGTTACATTCAACTTTAAATTCACGACGCAAACGATCCACAATGATTTCAAGGTGTAACTCACCCATTCCACTGATTACCGTTTGATTGGTATCCTCATCATATCTAACTCTGAAAGTCGGATCCTCCTCAGCTAATTTAGCTAAAGACATACCTAACTTATCTAAATCTTTCTGTGTTTTTGGCTCAATAGCGATGGCGATAACGGGTTCCGGGAAAACCATGCTCTCCAAAACAATCTGCTTATTCAAGTCACAAAGTGTATCCCCTGTGCGGATATCTTTAAATCCAACCGCAGCAGCAATATCACCTGCTTCTACTCTATCGATAGGATTTTGCTTATTTGCATGCATTTGATACAAACGTGAAATCCTCTCTTTATTGCCAGACCTTGTATTCATTACATAAGAACCAGCGTCAAGTGCACCAGAGTAAACCCTCATGAAGGCTAAACGACCTACAAAAGGATCTGTAGCAATTTTGAACGCAAGCGCCGCGAATGGTTCAGAAACCGAAGGTTTACGGTATATTTCTTCATCTGTGTCTGGATCAGTACCTTTCACAGCTTCTATATCAAGAGGTGAAGGCATGAAAGCACACACAGCATCAAGTAATGCTTGTACCCCTTTATTTTTGAATGCCGAACCACACATCATCGGAACGAACTTCAAATCACAAACTGCCTGACGGATTGCCATTCTCATTTCGTCAGCTGAGATAGAATTT
This sequence comes from Saprospiraceae bacterium, assembly GCA_030728245.1. GTDB lineage: Bacteria > Bacteroidota > Bacteroidia > Chitinophagales > Saprospiraceae > BJGN01. The sequence goes on from JANQZX010000070.1 coordinate 47,296, forward strand.
GGATCTTCGAAGAATTTCTCCATCAAAGTATCATCATACTCAGCTACCGCTTCTAATAACTTAGATCTCCATTCGAAAACAGTATCTACTAAATCTTCAGGAATAGGTATAACTTCGTAAGTAGAACCCTGATCGTGTTCGTTCCATACGATGGCTTGATTGGTAATCAAATCAACTACCCCTCTAAAACGCTCTTCAGCACCTATTGGCACTTGCAACGGAATAGCGGTAGACCCCAATTTAGTTTGAACGTCATTTACAACGTTAAAAAAATCAGCACCCGAACGGTCCATTTTATTAACGAAACCAATTCTTGGAACCTTGTAATTATCCGCAAGTCTCCAGTTAGTTTCAGATTGAGGCTCTACACCACTTACTGCACAAAACAAAAAGCAAAGACCATCGAGAACACGTAAAGATCTATTCACCTCAACAGTGAAATCTACGTGACCAGGAGTGTCAATAATGTTTAACACATATTCGTTGTCTTTCCAAGACCAGGCAGACTTCGTAGCGGCAGAAGTAATAGTAATACCTCTTTCCTGCTCTTGTTCCATCCAGTCCATGGTAGCAGCACCATCATGAACCTCACCAATTTTATGGCTTATACCCGTGTAGAACAAAATACGTTCTGTGGTGGTCGTTTTACCAGCATCGATGTGCGCTGCGATTCCAATATTTCTAGTAAAAAGTAAATTATTAGACATTTTCGGACCTAAGATAGGTATTTATAAAATTTCGACAGATGGTTTATACACGGAAGTGAGCGAAAGCACGATTAGATTCCGCCATTCTGTGCGTATCTTCTTTTTTCTTAACAGCAGCACCTTCGCCTTTACTCGCAGCAATAACTTCAGAGGCTAGCTTTTCAGCCATTCCCTTTCCGCTACGTTGTCTTGAAAAACGGATTAACCATTTCATTCCAATAGAAACTTTGCGCTTTGCTCTAATTTCTGTTGGAATCTGGAAAGTAGCTCCACCTACTCTTCTACTTCTAACTTCAACCATGGGCATGATGTTAGTAAGCGCCTTTTTCCATGTTTCATGCTCATTAGACTTAGTCTTTTCACGAACAATGTCCATAGCATCGTAAAAGATACCGAATGCGGTACTCTTTTTACCTTCCCACATCAAATTATTAACGAACTGTGTAACCAGTGTATCGTTAAAACGGGGGTCAGGCTGAATAATTCTTAGTTTTGGTTTTCTTTTTCTCATTTTGAATTAGCGGTTTCTCGCTCAGATTATTAGGACGAACCTGTGAAACATAATTACTTTTTAACCGGCTTAGGTGTTTTGGCACCATATTTAGAACGGCTTTTTTTACGGTTGTTCACACCAGCAGTATCTAGTGCGCCGCGTACGATAGTATAACGTACTCCAGGTAAATCTTTTACCCTTCCTCCGCGAATTAACACGATAGAGTGTTCTTGCAAATTGTGACCTTCACCTGGGATGTAAGCAATAACCTCAATTCCGTTTGTTAAACGAACTTTGGCTACTTTACGAAGCGCTGAATTTGGCTTCTTTGGCGTAGTCGTGTAAACTCTCGTACAAACTGCACGTTTCTGAGGACAAGAATCTAACGCTCTGGTCTTGCTCTTCTCTTTGATTTGGAGCCTGCCCTTGCGAACCAACTGATTTATAGTAGGCATACCTTCTAAAAGTTTTACTGTAAGTGGCTTGATTATTTACTTTCTATCAATAACTTGTTTTAATAAAAACCTCATTATTTCAAAAGCGAAGGCAAAGGTAAGTCTTTAATCTTATCTATCCAAAGGAATTATAGAAATTATTAAAAATACCTGTTTAATTTCTTAAAATTAATATTTGTGCTTACGTTTGATGTACCTTTTAACTCATATACCTTATAAATGTCCCAAATTACTGACATTAAGTACCGCACTGATTTTACGGTTCGCGCCGCTGAAACAGATTATTCCAGACAATTAACTTTACCTGGTTTATTAAGAGTTTTTCACGAAGCATCTTTGCAAAGTGTTATTAAACTCGGTCTGTCTATATGGCATTTAGAAAAATACAACGCCTCCTGGGTTCTATTAAGAAAGGAAGTCAATCTTTATAAAATGCCTGTTTTGGGCGACTCCATTACCGTTGAAACTTTTCCCTCTGGTGCAGACAGGCATTTGACCTACAGAGATTTTAAAGCTTTTGATCAACAGGGTAACCTTCTCGCTACCGCAAGTTCTTCCTGGCTACTGATGGAATTAAATGAAAGAAAAATGATGGCTATTCCTGCCGAATTGGTCCAATCAATCGACCGTTTCTTTCCAGATCCCTCAGATTGTCTCCCAAGACCTTCCGGTAAATTACCCTTAGTGTCAAATGCTGATTTTGAATGGAATGCTCAGGTAGGTTGGTTCGATTTAGATTTTAATTATCATTTGAACAATGTTACCTACGCTTCCTGGATGCTCAACGCACTACCAGAATCTGTTTTTAAATCTAAGACTTTATCTAATTTTCAAATAAGATATACCAAAGAAGCCTTGTTGAATGACCAAATACACTGTTCAACCCAACAGATAAATGAGTTTCAATTTAGCCACCAACTCAATAGAGTCTCCGATGGCGCAGACCTTGCTTATGGAAAAAGTAGTTGGATTTGATTCATCAATTTCAATGCAGTATTGAAATTGATGAACATAACAAAACATTGCTACGCGAAAACTATTAGTTAATAGTACACCGTGTAGAGTGCGGCCAAAATGCCAAGTATTAAGATTGAGCCAATAATAAATGCTGGTTTAACTTCCAGCATTGATTTCTCAAAGGGTAATATCTCTTTTCTTTTAACGCTGGAAGGAGTCATCAAACTAATAATAATCATTAGGAATAGGACAATCCAAAAGGTGATAAACATTCTATCTAAAAATGGGTAAACAGGGAACATTCCTCCCGTCCAGTCTGGTAGAAACTTTAGGGTTGCTGATAATGGAATAGTTAGAATAGTGCCAAATAAGGCTGCTCCTGATGTTGTTTTTTTCCAAAACAAGCCTAATAAAAAAATCGCTAATACGCCGGGTGATAAAAAGCCAACATATTCTTGTATGAACTGATATGCCTGATCCAGACTTCTTAATGCGGGAGCAACAAAAGCCGCCACCGTTATAGATATTACTACAGCCCAACGTCCTGTGTTAACCAACTGCTTTTCAGAAGCATTGGTGTTTATCATCTTTTTATATATATCCAAAGAAAATATAGTAGAAATACTATTTGCTTTCCCAGCTAAAGAAGCCACCACAGCAGCCGTTAACGCAGCAAAAGCTACCCCTTTCAAACCTGAAGGCAATAAATTCATGAGGGTTGGATAAGCCTGATCGGGTTTTATAACTCCGTCCATGCTCATTTCATTTTGAAATAGTCCATTTTCATGAAGAACAAACATAGCAATTCCAGGAATTACCACAATGAGTGGCACCAATAATTTAAGGAATGCAGCAAATAATATCCCATTTCTTGCCGTAGCTAAATCAGCTCCCAAAGCTCTTTGAACAATATATTGATTACAGCCCCAATAAGCCAGATTGTTAATCAACATACCCCCAAAAATAACACCGAGTCCAGGTAATTTATCATAATGAGGATGCCCCTTTTCCAGAATAAGATGAAAATGACCAGGGGCTTCCTGTTTTAAAATACTCAAGCCAGCCATAAAATCTTTTCCAAATCCAAATTCCTCAGATAAAAGCGTAAGTGATAAATACGTCGTTACCAGACCTCCAAGAATTAAAACAGCTACCTGTATGACGTCTGTGTATCCAATAACACGCATTCCCCCTATGGTTACAATAATGGAAAACAAACTCAAGGAAACGACGCAAGTCATGAATGATATGTTTGCAATGGATGTAATGGCCAAAGCACCTAAATATATAATGGAAGTAAGATTTACAAACACATAGACCAACAACCAGAAAAGAGCCATAATACTGCTTACCTGCTCATTATATCGGGTAGCAAGAAATTGCGGCATGGTATAAATCCTGTTCTTTAAAAACATAGGGATAAAAAACAGGGCAACAATAATTAATACCAGACCTGACATCCATTCATAAGAAGATATAGCCAGTCCTATGGCAAAACCAGAGCCTGACATACCGATAAAATGCTCTGCCGAAATATTAGAAGCAATTAACGAGGCACCAATGGCCCACCATGTTAATGAACCTTCCGCAAGGAAAAATTCCTGCGCCGTTTCATTCTTTGCCGTCTTACGTTTGTAAATCCAAATTCCATAGGCTGCAACCAGGATGAAATAAAGAAAAAATACTAAATAATCAGCTAGTTGCAGGGTATTCATCTAATTAAAATTTCAGGGATTCCGGTAAATATTTCTTCAGTAAGTTAGTGTAATATGGGCGTAATTCATTCCAATTTGGTGGCTCTGGATTTTTAGAATACAGATCGTATGGATTAAATAATTTCACCCATGGTAACATCGCTTTATCATGATCATCGAGTAAATATTCATAGGCACCTTCTCTATGCCAGGCATAAAAAGAGTGATATCTAAGCATGTAAAGACCTTCTTCAGGAATATAATTTTTCATTATCTGATAAATATATTCATCATGCCCCCATGACATATCCACATTTCTCAATCCACAATTTTTTTCATACACGCCTAGCTCAGAATTATATCTGGCATCAGTAAAATCGACATTTTCAGAAAAAAATTCTGGATAAACTATTTTATCAGAGTAAGCACAACCTACGGGGAAAGTATCTCCAACTACAGCCCACTGAGGCTCACCAAAAAGACAAAGTACTTTACCCATATCATGCATGAGTCCTACTAAAACCATCCAATCGGGATGCCCATCGCGACGAATCGCTTCTGATGTCTGTAAAAGGTGCTGAAATTGATCTAAATCTGTATCTGGATCAGAATCATCTACCAATTGATTTAAAAAATCAAATGCATCCCACACGGACATTTCCTTTCTACTAAAAGAGAGGTATTCCTTTTGTTTTTCCTTTACAAAGGCAAACGATTGGTGTGTATGATTTAATCTGTAAAATTCCTTAACTGTATCTCTTGCCGGCTCCTCATAATTGCGGTATGCTTCCGTCGCTTTCGAGGTTGCAATATCCTCTGGATTAGGATAACGGCGTAAAAGGTCGTCCTCCCATTCATCCAAACTGGCCAAGGGCTGATTTTGATTCTCTATAACATACGTCATATTCGTAGATTTATTAAAACAAGATAACAATAATATTTATTTATTGGAAATTTTTCCACATTTTGCTTTCCATGGGTTTGACCGTTCTCTCATTGTATTTTGCGTCCAGCTTTTTATTATAATAGCGGGAAATTTCACCGGCCACCTGAAAATATATCAATTGACCGATAGGCATACCCGCGTAAACCCTAACCGGTTGGGTACAAGAAATTTCAAGGGTCCAGTGATTGCAAAATCCGACATCACCCTTTCCTGCCGTAGCATGAATGTCTATACCGAGACGACCAACGCTTGATTTTCCCTCAAGAAAAGGCACTGTATTATGCGTTTCTGTATATTCTAAGGTTGAACCAAGATATAATACGCCAGGTTTTAAAATGATACCCTCCTCCGGAATTTCAAACTGAGTAATTTCATTGGGTAGTTTAGCGTCAAGCACCTCCGCTGTATAATTTGCCAAATACTTTGAAAGGTGCACATCATAGGAATTTGTACCCAGGCAGGCAGGATCAAAGGGTTCAATAATAATTTCGCCTGTCGAAATAGCTTGTTGTATCATAACGTCGCTTAGAATCATTTTCTAGTTTTTTAGGGTATCCTGAAGAGTTAATATTTTCAAATCTTCTGTTGTCAATATTTTATTTACCAATGATTTAGGAGAAAAATACACGATTAATTCCTCCCCTGGAATAATATCCATATAATTTTCTGAGAAGAATCCCTCTATCTCCGGAAAATCGAGATAAACATTTTTCGCCAGTTTAGCGGCTGTCAATTTTAAGATATAGACCAACCCATTATTTTCAATAGTACATTCAAGTCCATGATTTTTGGGTAAATCGAGCTCTTTCACTGTCGTAAAATAATGAAGATCACGTGCATGAACCTTATTATTCGTATCGACTGCCAATAATTCTAATAACAGGCGTTTTGCGTTCTGTCCTTTTGGAATCCATTCGTTGAGCTGAAGAATAGCCAATTCCTTAGAAGTATTTGAAGGAGTAATGAAGGGGAATTCCTTAGATTGGAGGGGATTCCCGTCAAAATCGAACAGATTAATTTTTAATGTTAAGGAATCGGTACTAATTTTATCAGATACTGCACGTATTTCCAAGTGTTTATTATGCTGTCTGACGCTAACGAGGAGGGGTGAAAAAGCAGTTTTAACAAAATAGTGCATAGCCTTCCAACGCTGAAAATAATCCATTCCCGACCAAGAGGCTACAGGCCAGCAATCGTTTAATTGCCAATAGAGCGAGCCCATATTATAAGGCATAGCTTGCCTGTGCGCTTCAATAGCTGTTCGAATACCCTCTGCTTGCAATAATTGGCCTACATAGAGGAAGTGAGCGAAATTTTCAGGAATCTGATAATGATCCTCCATGTATTTTTTAATTCTCATATTCCCTATCCCACTTCTTTGGTGGGCAGCCATAACCTCTGAGGTAATATCCCAATCTTCAGGAATAGTGTAAGAAGCGACGGTTCTCCATTCCGGAAAGGATTGGAAACCATATTCACTCATAAACCGACCTATATATTTGTAGAAATCATCGAAAGGGTGTTGTTCATGCCACACTCCCCAATAGTGAATATCTCCTGCTGGCGTATTTTTAGAAGCATGATCACCTTCTTTATAGAAAGGTGATGAGGGCCAGTAAAAAGAATCTCCATGATACTGTTGGACCATTTCTGGTAACAATTTATGGAAAACATCTTCATAGGCTTTCCAGATCAGCTTTCTTTTCTCAGGACCATATTTTTGTTTCCAACCCCAGCCTTTAAATTCTTTATATTGTGACCAAGCCACATCAATTTCATTATTGCCGCACCACAAAGCGATAGAGGGGTGATTTCGCAACCTCTTTATATTGTAGATAGCCTCCTCCTTAACTCTCCTTAAAAAATCGGCATCTCCGGGAAACATACTGCAAGCAAACATAAAATCTTGCCAAACGAGGATACCATATTCATCGCAAAGGTCATAAAAAATATCATTTTCATAAAAACCACCGCCCCAAACTCGCAGCATATTCATGTTGGCATTAGCGGTTGAATGAATGAGCCATTGATATTGCTGGTCAGTAACCCGGGGAATAAATACATCGGAGGGAATATAATTGGCTCCTTTTGCAAAAATGGGTCTTCCGTTGAGTTCCACGTAGAAAGAAGCACCGTCCTTATCAGGCTCCTGAACTATTTTTATGGTTCTAAGACCTATTTTTTTACTTTGAATATCCAGCAACTGACCCTTGTGAAATAATTTTAGGTCAAATTGATATAGGTGGGGGGTTCCAAGGTCATGGGTCCACCATCGTTGAGGATTTTCTATGACGAATGGTTGCACAATATTGTGTTCCCCCTTTTCCAGATAGATTGACGTTGAGGCAAGTTTATTTTCATCGGACCATAATTCCAGGGAATAATCACCTGATGATGCCACGACCAATTCGGATATACTTTCCAATTCGGCTATAGAATCGCTTAATTTCAGTTGCTTTATGTAAAGATCATTTTGTTTTGCATGAGACCAGGCACGAAGTCTTACCTCTCTAAAAATACCAGAACTGACTAATCTGGGACCCCAATCCCAACCAAAATGATAACCGGGTTTTCTTAGAAAAACACTTACTCTGCTATTTCCCAATCCCCCATTTTCAGATTGATCATTAGAGGCTGGCAAATCAAACCCATGCTTATCGAGCATTTCCAATCCAACCCTTGTAGGAGAATGAAAATAAAGTCTAAGATTATTATCCCCTTCGCGGAGATATTGTTTTATATCAACCTGCCAGGCAACGAAAAAATTATCTGCAGAAAAAAGGAGGTTTCCATTTAAATAAACATCGACGTAGGTATCCAGGCCATCAAATTCTAGGAAAACATGGTCTGCATTTTGCAAAGACTCCTCTAATTGAAAAGTAACTTTATACTCCCAATCGACTTTATCTACCCATTGAGCGTCCTTTTCATTGGTTCTAAAAAAAGGGTCCTCCAACTTATTATTCTCCATCAAATCGGTATGAACCGTACCTGGAACGGAGGCATTTAACCAGACTGATTCCCCTGCCTGTCGAAAAAACCATGGTTTATCTAAAGGAATAATTTTCATTTCCATCTGTATTTGCGCAAAAGTGGAGGTAAGATTCACAGTTAAAATAAACAAGAAAAGCCATTTTGTTTTCATCGTTTCTAAAAAGGGGGTAATATATTGATAGTTAAATTAAATACATAATGTTAGTAAATAAATTGCAGGTTCGGAAAGTTTGTTACTGGTAAATACAATAAGATTGTAATTTAGCCAACTTTTTAAACCCAATTGAAAACCAAATGAATTCCATTCACCCTAGCAAGGACTTTTCAGACTTGTTATCACTTCAACCCGGAGACCGATCTCAACTCATAAAAAAAGTCACAGACTATTACCTTCAGTTTTTAGATGGTTTACCCGAGGGGAAAGCCTATTTAGGGGACGAAGATGCTGGAAAAGCGTTAGGGTCCATGCCATTTCAGGAAAACCCTTATCCAATAGACCAGATTTTCGAAGTTTTCCATCAATCAGTTACTGAAAATGGTATTAATCCATGCAGTGGCAAACACTTTGGCTATGTTCCAGGTGGAGGCATTGAAACGGCAGCTTGGGGAGATTTTTTAGGTGCCCTTACTAACCGCTACAGCGGAGTAAATTTTGCAAATCCTGGTGCTGTCAGGATGGAAAACCAGGTAATATCCTGGATGTGTAACTTGGTCGGGTATGATCAGCGAAGCCATGGAAGTTTACTTTCTGGAGGCTCTATTGCCAATCTTACAGGAATCATTGCCGCGAGGGATCATAAAGAACTAAAAGCCAGAGATTTTGAAAGAGCTGTCATCTATTTAACAGATGAAACGCATCACTGCGTACAAAAGGCATTGCGCTTAGCTGGCATGGGGGAATCAGTCATCCGTTATGTTCAGATGGATGAAAATTTCAGTATGCGACCGGAGGCTTTGGAGGCCATAATTAAGGAAGACCTGGGTCTTGGCTTGATACCTTTTCTTCTTATTGGCTCTGCCGGAACGACAAACACGGGGGCTATTGATCCATTGGACAGACTGGCAGACATAGCTTCTAATCATAAAATATGGTTTCATGTGGATGCAGCCTACGGTGGATTTTTCCTTTTAGTTGAAGCTTTAAGAAGTAAGTTTAAAGGGATGGAAAAAGCAGATTCCATTGTTATGGATCCACATAAAAGTCTGTTTATGCCTTATGGTTCAGGGGTGATTTTAGTTCGAAATGCAGAACACCTTTTTAAGTCAAACTACTACACTGCGGCGTATTTACAAGACGATATGGAAGGGCAGGATGAGCGATCGCCAGCGGATTACTCCCCGGAATTAACCAGGCATTTCCGGGGAATGCGGCTTTGGTTTTCCCTGTCCATGCTTGGAATTTCTCCATTTCGACAGATTTTAGCAGAAAAAATTGATCTAAGCCATTATTTTTATCGTGAAATTCAAAACGCTGGCTTTGAAGTTGGCCCATTTCCCGCATTAAGTATCTCGCTTTTCAGGTATGTTCCAAAGGAAGGCGATGCCAATGAAGCCAATACAAAACTATTAACAATGATCCATGAAGATGGTCAAATTTTTGTATCTTCAACCACTATTCTAGGCGTTCTATGGATCAGAATGGCCATTTTAGTTTTTAGGGCTCATCTCAAAGAAGTAGATTTTGCTATAAAAACGATGGAAAAGCTAAAAAATAGTATGAATATTCATTGACTTTGGTAATAATTAAATCGAAAGTATTACTTTTAATTACGTAAGTGATTTGTTTTACCAAGGCATTCAACTTATTACATTTCAACGATTTTAACTAATCAAACATTTATTCAGTATGAAGTTTATTTTACCATTCATTTTAGCTTTTGCCTTAGTGACACAACTATCAGGGCAAAACATCAATGTTTCAGGGAAGGTAGTATCAAGTATGGATGACGAGCCTTTAATAGGTGTTAACGTTATCATCAAGGGAACTTCCATTGGAACCACCACAGATTTAGAGGGTAATTATACCTTAGCCAATGCACCTGCAAATGGTACTTTGGAGTTTAGTTATGTGGGATTCGAAAAATTAGAGGCTGCAATCAACGGTCAATTAATTATCAATGTTAGCCTGGATGCAGGAAGGACTCTTGATGAGGTGGTCGTTACCTCTTTCGGTATAGCGAAAGAAAAAAAGGTACTCGGCTATGGATCACAGAAAGTAACGGCAGAGGTACTCATGCAGTCGAGCCAACCTAACGTTGTGAATGCACTTCAAGGAAAAGTAGCGGGTGTTACTATTAATAGTGCCGGTGGTTCTCCTGGTGCTGGTGCAAATATTAATATTAGAGGTATCAACTCCATAAGTGGAAGTAATGATAATCAGCCTTTATTTGTAGTTGACGGTATCATCATTAGCAATGCTACCAATGCAGGAAATGTACTTCCATCTGTTGGAACAAACGCGGTTAACAGCAATGAACAATTCATGAACACGAACCGTGCGGCTGATATAAACAATGACGACATTGAAAGTATCAACATATTAAAAGGTGCGGCGGCTACTGCGTTATACGGTCAAAGAGCGTCTAATGGTGCTGTAATCATTACGACAAAAAAAGGAAAAGCGGGAAAAACGGCTATAAATTATTCCACTAGTTATGGTGTCCAGGAAGTGGATAAGGTACCTTTACTTCAAGAGGTTTATTCACACGGAATCAATGGATTAGCCAGAACAGGGTCTATTCCTGTTTTCCAACAATATGGTCCTCCATCGCTACCCGGCGACCCTTTTTATCAGCATTTCAGAGATTTTTTCAGACAGGGAACTACTGCAAATCATTCCCTTAGTTTTTCAGGTGGTTCTGATAAAACCAGTTTCTTAACCTCCGCCTCTTTTTTCAACAATGAGGGTATCACTTATAATACTAGCTTCCAGAGGGTTACTGCTAGATTATCCGCTACTCATCAAATGTCAGAAAAGTTAAGCGTTGGTGGACAAATTAATTATGCAAACTCAAAAGGTGTTAATCCAGCATCTGGTGATAAATCAATTTATAGCTCTCTCTCCTACTGGTCACCTTCCTTCGATGTAAATGATTACCTAAAAGCCGATGGTACACAAAAGAATATCACGGCGGGAACCATTGATAATCCTAGATATATGGCTGAAACCAGTCCTTTAAATACCGATGTTAACAGAGTTTACGGAGATATGAATCTTAATTATAAATTTAATTCATGGTTATCAGCGCGCTATCAAATTACCGCAGATTATTATAATGACAGACGTTCAAGGATTGTTCCACCAGATTTAGATTTGGGTACGCAGGTTCGTGGATTTATTACAGAGGAGACCATTAATTCAATGGAACTTAACTCCAACTTTATAGTAACGGCAAATCACAAATTCAATGAAGATTTAGGCATAAATGTTACCGTTGGTAATACTATCACTGATATTCAGGGAGAAAACTTAGGTGCTCGTGGTGAAGGTTTTATAGCTCCAGGCTTTTTCAATATTTTAAATACGTCTAACGCTTTTATCCGTAAATCTAATTCCTTAAGAAGAATTGTTGGAGTATTTGCTGACGCGAGAATTGACTATAAAGATTATTTATATCTCAACTTCACAGGTAGAAATGACTGGTCATCTACCTTACCTGCAGATAACAGATCTTTCTTCTACCCATCGGCGAGTGTGTCCTACATAGTAAGTAATACCTTATTAAAAGACAATGCATTTTTCAGTTTTATGAAACTTAGGGGGTCAGTTGCTCAGGTAGGTAAAGACGCTTCTCCCTATCAGATTGGTTCTTATTTTGCACCAGTGCCAGGTTTCCCTTTTGGTACGACAGGCGGCTTTAGAAGAGACCTTGACATAGGTAATTTCAATTTATTACCAGAACTTACCACTGAGTCAGAAGTTGGTATTGAGGCTAATTTCCTGAATAATCTGATATCATTAGAGGCGAATTATTTTGTAAGAAATAGTAAAAATCAAATTATCGATGTGCCCATAAGTAACGTTACAGGTTATTCAAGATATACTACCAATGCAGGTTTAATCGTAAATAAAGGGGTGGAGGTTCTTCTTGGTTTTAGCCCTTTAAAGGGAAAATTCCGATGGGACATTGATGTTAACTGGACAAGGATTCGCAACAATGTTGTGTCTATGCCTGAAAATCTAAAAGAAATAACCTTTTATAACCAAGGAAGATCTGCTTTAAGAATTGTAGAAGGAGGTTCTATGGGCGACATGTACGCTTACGATTGGCGGAGAAATGAAAAGGGAGAAGTATTGATAGGTACTAATGGTTTACCGTCTTTAGATCAAAGTAAGTACGTTAAACTTGGAAATGCTTTACCTGATTGGTTTGGTGGTTTAAATAATACATTATCTTACAAAGGTCTGACTTTAAATGTATTACTTGAAGTAAGACAAGGCGGTGATATGGTAGATCTTATGGAAATGAATGCAATTAGAAATGGTACTACCTTATTAACGGGTGACAGAAACGTTATGACGATATGGAATGGTGTTACAGCAGACGGTAAAGTAAATACAACCCCTGTTATTGTGGATGAAAATACTTATCGTAGTTTTGGAATAAATGCTCATCATTCCTTCAATCTGCAAGACGCTTCATGGTTTAGGATTAGAAATATAAATCTTTCTTACAATTTACCAAAATCTTTGTTTGGAAAGACCATTTCATCCGCTAGAGTGGGTATTTCAGCTAGTAATGTCTTTTTATCAACTCCTTTCAGAGGGTATGACCCTGAAGCGCTTGCTTTTGGCTCTGGTTCTAACCTCGTTGGGTTTACAGGCAGAAATACGCCTAATACGCGAAATATAAATTTCAATCTTAACATTGGATTTTAATAAACCCATTTTGAAAACAGAAATTGATGATAATGAAAAATAAATTTTTGCAAAAAATAATTTGGTTAGCGCTTATATTAACGGTAACTAACTGTGAAAGCTACATCGGTGGTGACACTAATATTGATCCAAATAAAACAAATGACGCAAGTTTGAACACCTTGACGCCTACCATTTTGTTTTTCTCAGCTAATTCTACACAAAGTGCTGCGTCTATAAGCAGTTCTTATATTCAGCAAATTGGCAGTTTGGTTGCTTCAGGCACTGATTCACACCTAAGAAGTACTTTTGACGGAGTTTGGGTTAACCTGTATTTAAATATTATACCCAATGCCAATGCAATGATTAAAAAAGCAAACAGCAACAATTCACCTCATTATAGTGGATTGGCTAAAGTAGTTATTGCTTACAATCTGGGTTTAGCAACGACGCTATGGGAAAATATTCCGTATAAAAGTTCAGATAACCAATTGACAGATTTCGCGCCAAAATACGACACGCAGGAAGAGGTGTACAAAGACATACAACGTCTTCTTAATGAAGCAATTACTGAATTAAGTGCCACAGAATCTTTATTCAAACCCGGCACCGACGATATTGTTTACAGAGGAAATATCGGAAATTGGCTAAAAACTGCTCAAACACTAAAAGCAAGATACCTGCTTCA
>JANQZX010000070.1:61187-75199 GCA_030728245.1 Saprospiraceae bacterium
GGAACAAATCCTGGAACCGGTGCTGGAGCAACGACCGTTTATAACGACAGAACCAATTTTTTTGGTTGGAATTTCAGTCTATTGGCTCCCCTTCAAATGGTTACCAATGCAGAAGCTAAGTTTATTGAAGCGGAGGTAAGATTATTGCAGAACGGTGGAAAAGGAAATCCCGACGCTTACAATGCTTATTTAGACGGAATTAGAGCCAATATGACTAAAATTGGGGTGTCCGCTGCAAATATTACAGCATTTACGTCTAACCCTAAAATTGCGGTTGGAGCAGAGAACCTAACCATTTCTCACATCATTTCTGAGAAATACAAGGCCCTTTTTCTTAATCCTGAGGCATGGACCGATTTACGTCGCTATGACTATAGTAATACCATACTTCCAGGTTTATCATTGCCGGCAAACCACAATCCGGATCTAAAAGGCAAATGGATTCAAAGAGCCGTTTATCCCACCTCAGAAACATCCAGAAATTCAGACAATGCAACGCAGAACTTTCGCGACCTGGATGTTAAGATGTGGATTTTTAATTAATTATTAAACAGTATTGAACGATGAAAATTCTAAATAATATTCTAATACTTTTGATTATACTCCTATCTGCCTGTCACAAGGAATATAATCCTACGAACGATTTATTCGAAATTGTGGGTGATGTTGCCCGGGTTTCATCCATGGTTTCACCCACTTCGAGTGCCGAAGCAAACAGCACCCTAAATCTGACTATTAAGGCACAAGCCTTAAATACGGACATTAAAGAGTTGAAGTTTTATCAAAGAATTGGTACTTCAGGCGCCTATAATTTCGTGAGAAGTGTTCCATTTGTCCCTAATTTTTCAGCAACGGAAAGGGTACATGTTGTCACCGTTCCTTACATGGTACCTAACGAAAAGGGAAAATCATTTAGCTTGCAAGTGGAGGCTGTTACGGCAAATAATTTGGTTTCTTTAAGAAGAACCTTAAGTCCTACGAATATTTCCATCAGATAAACAAGAAATATTAATATAAAAAAGCCCGGTTAATGTAGATTGACCGGGCTTTTATTTTAATGAATCTATTTAACATCCAAAATTTTATGAATTTGAGGAGCCAGCGTATTTCCCCAAATCACATATCCTTCCTCATTATAGTGAAGGTTATCTTTACCGAAATATTTGCCAATAGGCTGATTTGATTCATCAAGGAAAGCATTTTTTACTGACACAGTGTGTAAAAATGGCTGAGAGGCTGAATATTCCCGAATGAGGGTATTTGTTTCCTCAATTTTATCCCAAACTTTCCATCTTCTTGGAGAAGGAGAAATTTCAATCCAAATAATGGGTATTTCAGGAAATTTTTTCCGTAGAGTATGGATAATTTGCTTATATGTTTCAAGGATCTGAACAGGTGATTTATCATTATTTGAAACAGTTAAATCATTACTTCCTGTATATAAGACTACTGCTTTCAGGTTATGTGGAAAGGCAATACGTTCGATATAATAAGCCATTTCTGGGATATTACTTCCACCATATCCCCTATGAATAACCGATAAGGGAGCTAAATCAGCAGATACATTTTTCCAAAGTCTTACAAAACTACTCCCTGTTACGAGCACTGAATTTACCGGATAGTTTATGGCATTATTCAGGCTATCAAAAACAAGGATTTCCCTTTCAAATCTTTTTATTCCTGCATTACCCGTCGATTTATTATTTTTCAACTGAGTAAATAACCAGTGAACTATTTCATTTAGGGCAGCGCCTTGCTTTTCTTTTTTACTGTCCAGGGTATGTCCTGTATTAGGAAACGGCAAATACCCTGTTGGCAAACCAAGTTTAAGTGCCCTTTCAAAAATGGGAAGGCTTCCGTATTTGAAACCATGCCAAGAATAGGAGGAATCAAAGGGTACGGTTTTATCCATTTCTCCATGAACTGAAAAAACAGGAACATCTCCTTCCTTCATAAAGGAAAGGTCGGTCAAGGCACCCCAACAATTTACAACACCATGAACATTAGTGGAGATAGTTGATTTTACAGGATCCAATAAACCCCATTTAGAAGAAACGGAAACGGGCACTTCATATTGGTCTAAATAAGCTACACC
This sequence comes from Saprospiraceae bacterium, assembly GCA_030728245.1. Taxonomy (GTDB): domain Bacteria; phylum Bacteroidota; class Bacteroidia; order Chitinophagales; family Saprospiraceae; genus BJGN01. Next base: position 63,283 of record JANQZX010000070.1, read on the forward strand.
CAATGCCGTCATGGCCCCTGCAGAACTTCCCATGATAAAAACCTGAGCAGTATCAATTCTAAAGGCTAACGCATTTTCTTTTAAATATTTCACCGCCGCTTTTGCATCCTGAACTGCTCTGACAAAAGCTTCGAAGTATGCCTCATCACTATTAGAAGAGTCAATACCGAGTCTATAATCAATAGAGGCTGCGACATAACCTCTTTGAGCTAAGCCTGTACAAACCAATCCATTGAACGCCCCTACTTTTGTATTATTCCTAAATCCACCCCCATGAATAAAAATCATTAGCGGTCTTTTCAAGGAGGTATCCTGTTGCGGCGGCAAATAAACATCTAGCAAATGCTGCTGCATTTGACCTGAAAGTCCCACTGAACGATGGAATGGAACATCAGAAAGAGTATCAATACGTTCGTAGATGACATCTTTATATCGCTGGGCAAAAGAATCACTTACAAAAGAGCAACTGATAAAAAAAACGAACCATTTAAACATCTGCATATATTTTACAATTTTTATTCAAAATAATCAATCACTTGAAATTTAAGACCAAGAATTTTTCTTTATTTTTCCTATTAAAACAAGATAAGAGTTATTAACCTGATAGCATAACCAATTCAGACAGATTTTTATTAAATAAATATTTCCATCACTCAAATTTATTCACTCTATTTTTCATTAATCTTAAATCAGGCGATGATAGAAACCTCCGATATTTAATTATATAATCGTTTTCGTACTCTTCCTTCAGAATTAAATAAATTGAGGTAACTTGACATTTAAAAATGAAAAGGACATGGAAAATATGAATATTAAAAGGTTGGCAAAGGAACTTAATCTGTCCGTTTCTACCGTTTCAAAAGCACTACACGACAGCTATGAGATAAAAGCTGAAACGAAGGAGAAAGTATTGGCATTGGCAAAACAACTAAATTATCAGCCCAATCCATTTGCCAGCAGCTTAAGGAGAAATTCCAGTAAAACGATTGCTGTGGTAATCCCCGAAATTGCGCATAACTTTTTTTCTCTGGTCATCAATGGTATTGAATCTATTGCTGAGGAATTAAAATATCATGTTCTTATATATATAACGCATGAAATACCGGAAAAAGAGGAGCAGATTATCCAACATTTGTTAAACGGCCGGGTAGATGGCATCCTAATATCATCTTCCGGTACTTCAAATAATAATGCGCATTATCACGAACTGTTAAAAAAAGGCATTCCCTTTGTTTTTTTTGACAGAGCAAATTTTGAAATTGATGCGCCAAGAGTAATTACCGACGATTATCAAGCTGGTTTCCATGCCACAGAGCATTTAATTAATAGCCAATGCAAACATTTTGCCTTTCTTTCTCTTTCCAATCAAATGTCCGCTATTAATCATCGGAAAGACGGATTTTTGGCCGCGCTAAAGCAATATCAAATCGAGCCTTCTCACGTTCATATTATTGAAGCAGGAACGGATGAAACCTTAAGTTTTCAGATTATCAGGGATTTCTTACAAGCTTTACCAGAATCATTGGGCATATTTTCATCTGTAGAAAAACTAGCCATTCAAACCTATCATATTTGCAAAGAAATCAATATCATAATACCCAAGCAATTAAAAATTATAAGTTTTTCAAATTTGCCCACTGCCGCTTTATTAAACCCTGCATTATCGACGCTAACACAACCCGCATTTTCCATTGGAAAAGAGGCTGCATTACTTTTATTTCAAAGCATTAAGAACAAAGGCAAAATTCAACCTATAACCACTCTTCCACATATTGTACTGAAATCCAATCTATTTATAAGAGAATCGACAAAAATGCAAAAATTAAATCAAGGTGAATAAACAAAATTAAATGCCAGGTTTAGTAAATGTCCTGAAATTAATCCTGACATTTTTCGCCAAAACTTAAATCACCTGCGTCACCTAAACCCGGAACGATATAAGATTTTGCCGTTAACTCTTCATCCACATCACCAATCCAAATATGAGCCTGTGGCAATTTCTTATGTACTTGATTCAGTCCTTCCTTTGAAGCAATAGCAGACACAATATGAATCGATGAGGGAGTACCATACTTAGTTAAATGTTCAACTGCCTTTATGATTGACGCTCCCGTTGCGAGCATAGGATCTATTAAAACAAGGCATTTACCGGTAAGATCGGGGCAGGAAACGTATTCCATTTCAATATCAAATTTTCCACTTCGGTGATGTTTTCTATACGCCGTTAAAAAGGCATTTTCAGCATCATCAAATACGTCTAAAAATCCCTGGTGCATAGGTAATCCCGCTCTCAGAATGGTTCCTAAAACGATGGGGGTATTCACCACTGTACAATCGGCAATGCCTAAAGGAGTTTGAATTTTTTTTATTTCAAAAGATAAATGCTTACTTAATTCGTGGGCCATAAAAACGCCCAGTCTTTGAATATTTCTGCGAAAAAGAACCTTATTCTGTTGCACGGCAACATCGCGTAACTCAGCTAAATAATTACCCGCAATAGAAGGGGTATCATGAATTATTGTAATCATTTATTTGTATTTTTTAAAAATGTAAAATAAATTTCTTCCCACGCCTTCCAGGTTCCCGGACCTGAAAACGAACTATTATGAGCAATAAAAGTAAAGGTACCACCCACCGATTTACATTGATTCTCGATGTTTTCAAGGGTAGCTAAAATATCTTCTGAAGTATTTTCTCCATAGACCCAAAAGGTCACATCCATGCCCTGAAAAGGATGAATCGTCAAATTGGTACAGACATCTCTATCTTCATCAAACCAGAGAAATGGGAAACAAGTACCAGCCCGAAAGCCACATTGACTGGCATAACCCATGGAATAATCATTTTCAACCCCTATTTTAATAAGATTTCGGTAAGTATCTGGCATACTTAGCAAAAGATAATGTTGTCTCGAATGAATAATCTTTTTTTCAGCCAAGGAGCTCAAGAAGTTATATTCCTTTTGCAGCCATCCAAAGCCTGATCCACTTTTCATTGACGGATGTAAACCAATGCGGTATTTACTTGATATATCTCGGATTAATTGTTTGAACGCTTTGGATTTTAGTCCAACAGCACGATCTATTTTTGATTTATTGCCCATCAGCCAAAAAAATATGGGCTGATCTCCCAAAGCGGCATGAGTAGTTAACAAGCGGCTAAAAGTAAAATAAGGATCTACTTCATTGCCTGACAAAACCTGCCATCGATGATAGATTGAAGAAAAATCACGACGCAATACATCCCGACAAATACCGTAAAAATGTCTTGGAAGAGAGCGATAAAGATAAGCCCAGGCAACATCGATATCATAAGAAATTTGTCTTTTGTAAATGGGCAAAGGAGCTAAAAAAGAAGACCATTTTTCCTTTAAAAAGTCAAATAACCGGACCTTAACCAGGTCCACGTAGGGTATTTGCAAATAGTTATTCTTGAATGCTATGCTATTTTCCGCTTTAAATCGGCCCCATACATCAAGATCATTTTTATTATACTCTTCACATCTGGCCAGGGAATAATAAATAAAAGAAAAAATATCTACATCGAGATTATTTAGCGGAAAGGTAACCAATGCCAAATCAGGTAATAATGGCTCGCTCTTTCGACGCCACAAATATCCACTATCAGGTATTCGCAAAGCGTCCTGTCGAATAGGTTTATTACTATAAAAAATGATAGGGCCGTTATATTTAATGGCGAGATCAACATCATGAGTGATTTGAAAAGAAGAAACTCCCTTAAAAATCCAATTCAGTACATATTGGAATCTATTTGATGAATGTTCGCTATATATTAAAACGTCCAACATGTTAAGGTCTGATTTATGGAAGGTAAATTAACATTTTTTTGGTATATTTATCATTATTAAAAAAGCATCTGAAGCTGCATGAACCTAAGCGAGTTAAAAATTGTATTACATAAAATGAAGTAAAAATGTCCAACGATAAAATAATAAGTGCCCATCCTGATTTCAGGTCAATGTATTTGACCTTAACAGGCATGGTAATATGTGTAAGCCTGGCAGCACAACAGACCTTATCATTGGGAAGAAATAATTACAATCAGGATAAAGGAATATTATTTCAAAAAGAGAGTGGTGTTAACGCGCGGATTTATACCAATGGATTTAGTTTTGGCTATCAGCTGGGAAAGATAAAAAAGTATAACCTCTCTCAATATTATTTTGCAGAATTCGGTGAATTAAAAGACCCCATTGAATCAAGGCAGCAAAAAAACATCTCTTTGTCGGGTCCGAGAGGTGCATTTCGCGGCTTTATCTTTGGTAAACAAAATAACTTTTATCCCCTGAGAGTAGGCGTTGGAGAGAAGAGATTTTTATCTGAAAAGGGAAAAAGAAAGGGCTTAGCTATAGGCGTTAGTTATGAAGGAGGCCCTACATTAGGTATTTTAAAACCTTATTATCTAGTTTTAAGGCACACTTCTGACAATCCTGGTAATTTCACCAGCATTCGAAGTGAGAGATATTCAGCTGAAAATGCCTCTCGTTTTTTAAATTGGGATGACATTTTTGGCGCCGAAAAGCTAACAAAAGGGTTGGATGAACTGGGTATAGTACCTGGTATAAACATAAAGGGAAGTTTACATTTCGATTGGGGCGCTTATGGTGAATTTATTCGTTCAGCTGAAATTGGACTCATGGCAGATGCATTTATCAGAGATGTTCCCATTCTGGCCGATAATGAAATATTAGGGATTAACAATAACCAAAATATTTTCCTCAATCTTTTTGTAAATTTGCGTCTTGGAAAAAGGAAATAGTCATTAAAAGATAATACAGTTTCATGGTTGAATTACCCATTGCAGGTTCTAAAGAAAGACCTACAAAAAAACCCGATTGGCTTAGAGTTAAGCTTCCTATTGGACCCGAGTTCAAGAAGGTTCGTGAATTAGTTGACACCTACAAATTACATACTATATGCCAGTCAGGAAGTTGCCCCAATATGGGTGAATGTTGGGGAGCTGGTACTGCCACTTTTATGATTTTAGGTAATATATGCACAAGGTCTTGCTCTTTTTGTGCTGTAAAAACAGGTAAGCCAACAGAATATGACATAGAAGAGCCGGGAAGAGTGGCGGAAGCTGTCATGTTAATGCAGGTAAAACATGCTGTGATAACTTCTGTAAACAGAGATGAATTAGCCGATAGAGGGGCAGAAGTTTGGTACCAAACCATTCACCAGATTAAATTATTGAGCCCAGATACTACCATTGAAAGCCTTATTCCTGATGTGAAAGGAAATTGGGATGCCTTAGAAAGAATGATTAGTGCCGGGCAGGAAATAGTTTCTCATAATATGGAAACTGTACAAAGACTCTACCGATTAGTGAGACCGCAGGCTAAATATGACCGGAGTTTAGAACAAATTAAACTAACCAAAGCTTTTGGAAAAAGAACTAAATCGGGTATAATGGTCGGTCTGGGTGAAACAAAAGAAGAAGTTTTAAAATCTATGGATGATTTGGTAGCTAACGGTTGCGATGTGCTTACCATTGGACAATATTTACAACCCACTAAAATGCACCTGGACGTAGCTGAATTTATTCATCCCGATACCTTTGCTTTCTATAAAGAGGAGGGTTTACGTCGTGGATTTGATTATGTGGAAAGTGGCCCGTTGGTTCGTTCTTCCTATCATGCGGAAAGACATTTAATTCCAACCAAATAAAGCTTTTAATCTCGGTAAAAAGTCTACATTTTCAAAAAATCCGGTAAATTTAATGGCACCCGGACCTTGAGAAAATACAGGGACTAAAGTTCCTGTGGTTGCTTTTCCTGTAAATTCATGTTGTAATTTCTCTCGCTTTGAGCCTGGGTTTACTGAGTATCCTCCTGTTTCGTACGCTGAGGTAACGATAACCAATGTTTCCTTATCCCTTTCAGCAAAATCCAGAACTTTCGCCAGGGCTTCATCGAAATCATTGTATTCAGAAAGCATATACTCTGGGTTATTGAGTTTTGCACCCAGAGCAATTTGTGCACTATTCACCAATAAAAAGAACCCATCCTTTTTTTTATCTTTTTTACTTAGAAAATCAATAGCAAAAGTAACGGCAGACGATAAATATTTTCTACCCTCCATCACGGAGAGAGGCCAATCAAACGCCGTAAAGACAGCATATTTTTTTGAAAAATCTGCTATTGGAAAGGATTTTGCCTCTGGAAGAATGGACAAGGTCTGATAACCCTGACGCTGAAGGTCTTCCCATAGATTTTTTTTATCCTGTCTGTCTGTAAAAAATTTCTCCCCACCACCAATAATCAGATCTAAAGGCGAGCCGGGTAATTGGGATGCAATGAATTCTTCATTCTTATAACCAGAAGAATGAGCCCAAAAGGCAGCTGACGACACGTGGGTCATGCTTGCTGTGGTAACTACCCCCGTTTTCATATTATTATCAGCCCCTATTTTCAACATCGACGGAATGGATATTGAATCCATATTAACCCCTAAGGCGCCGTCAAAAGATTTCACACCGCAGGCAATCGCCGTAGCGGCGGCGGCGGGATCGGAATTTAAACTATTAAAAGAGTTCGTTTTCTGTAGCCCTATAAACGGCATTTTTTCAACTAGCAGTGCATGGTTGTATTGGTACAAACTACCAGACATTTGATTAATCCCAACGCCGTCAGCTATCATTAAAATGATATTTACAGGTTTCGATTGCTTTATCAAATCTTGCGTTGACCCAATAAAAGGAGTTAGGAATAATCCTAAACAAACAATCCCGATATTTAAAAACTTCATCATCATTATATCAATTTTAGATACCTTTTTCCCGGTAATTCTTTAATCAAGCCTTTAAATTCCATATTCAGCAAAAGTTGTGTTAACGCACCTATAGAAAGCTGAGCATGAATAAAAAGGTATTCCAAAGAAATTGGATGAGCATCAATGTATAAATCTAACAAAAATATTTCTTGTGGTTCCAAAAAAGGAATAATCATTTGTTTTTCCTGTGACTCATTCCATTGAAGAATACGAACTATATCTTCAGAAGCTGAAACCAGAGAAGCCTCTTGCGTTTTTATCATTTTCAAACAACCTGCAGACCATTTATCTGATATTCTACCGGGCAAAGTCATTACTTCCTTATGATAATCATTAGCAAGTTGGGCCGTTATCATAGAACCGCCTCTTTCAGCTGTTTCAACCACTAACACACCGTCACTTAGTCCTGCGATAATTCTATTTCTCATTGGAAAGAACTCCTTTTCAGCCCTTACAGACCAAGGATATTCCGAAAGAATGGCACCTTGTTTTGATATTTTATCTGCCAATTCGCGATGATCTGCCGGATAAATACTACCCAAACCATGTGCTATAACTCCCACAGTGCGCAAATCATTCTTAAGGCAAAACAGGTGAGCGGCTGCATCAACACCAAAAGCGAGGCCGCTGACAATAACAGGATTAAATGATTTCAAACCGTCTAAAATTTTTCCCAACGCTTCAATGCCATGAGAAGAGGGTTTTCTCGTACCGACCACCGACAAAATAAACCTATGTTCCCAGTCCAAATGCCCCTGTTGATACAATACAATGGGGCTGTCTGGTAAAAGAGATAATCGGGAAGGGTAAAGTGACGATTTAAAATATAGTATTTTTATTTTTTTTTCTTCACATACCTGTAACTCTTTCTCGGCTGTAACGAGTACTTTTCCAGAGCGTATTTCATTAACTATATTATTTCCTACGCCTGGAATCTTCAATAATTGCCGGGCGGAGGAATTAAAAACTTCCTCGGGTGACCCACAATAATGAATAAGTTGTCGACCCAGGACTGGACCAACATGGTGAATTTTTGTTAACCCTACGGCAAACAAGATATTATCTTCCATACTACGCAAACTGATTGGTTAAAAAATCAGGCGTAAAGGAGTAGTATACTTAGGTAAGGGAGTAAAAAAGAAGTAAGGTCAAAAAAATCAGGATAAATGGTCAATAGCTACATTTAAGTCATCAATTAAATCACTGACATCTTCAATACCCACACTGAGTCGAATCAATGAGTCTGTCAAACCTACTTTAAGTCTCTCCTCTCGGGGGATAGAAGCGTGTGTCATTGTTGCAGGGTGTCCAATTAAAGATTCAACGCCCCCCAATGATTCTGCTAGAGTAAATAACTTGGTATTAGACAATAATTTTTCAGCATAATCTAGGGTATCAGTAAACAAATTGAAAGAAACCATACCACCAAAGTGCCTCATTTGGGAAGCTGCGATATCATGGCCTGGATGATCTATGAAACCTGGATAAAACACTTGTTTAATTTTCGAGTGAGACCTAAGAAAATCGGCTATTTTAGCTGCATTTTGGCAGGCCCTTTCCACCCGAATATGCAATGTTTTGATGCCACGTAAAATCAAGAAACAATCTTGAGGACCCGGAACGGCACCTACTGCATTTTGAATAAACCTTAATTTCTGAGCATATAACTCGCTATTGGTTACTACGGCACCGTGAACCACATCGGAATGACCACCGATATATTTAGTAGCGGAATGAAGCACAATATCTGCCCCCAGATCGAGCGGATTTTGCAGATACGGAGAAGCGAAAGTATTATCAACACAGGTTAGGATTCCCTTTTTCTTTGCAATAGTACAAATGGCTAAAATATCTACGATATTCAGCATGGGATTTGTTGGCGTTTCAATCCAAATTAACTTAGTTTCTGGTCTGATAGCAGATTCAAAAGCAGCTAGATTGTTCATACCCACGAATCTACTTTTAATACCAAAACCACCATGAACCTTAGTCAACAATCTGTACGAACCTCCATATAAATCATCACAAGCCAATACTTCGTCCCCTGGCTGTAAAAGTCTGATGACTGCATCCATAGCGGCAAGGCCACTACTAAAACAGATACCGAATTTACCATTTTCCAAAGCGGCCAGATTATTTTCCAAAACGGTTCGGGTAGGATTCCCTGTTCTGGCATATTCGTACCCTTTATGCACACCAGGAGCGGATTGCGCATAAGTTGATGTTTGATAAATGGGAGTCATTACAGCCCCTGTTGCCGAATCCGGCTCAATTCCTGCGTGAATTGCTTTAGTACCAAATTTCATGACGCTATATTATATTAATTTAATGAAGAGAGGTAAAAATTAAAAGGGCAATCTATATAATCAAGATTGCCCTTTTTTCTCTTGTCGTTCAAAGTTTATCTTTCTGCTTAATTTACAGCATCAGATAATTCTTTACCTGCTTTAAACTTCACTGAATTTTTACTTTCAATAGTTAAAGTTTCACCTGTTCTTGGATTACGACCACTTCTAGCTTCTCTGTGTGACACTGAGAAGGTACCGAAGCCAATAAGTGTTACTTTTCCGCCTTCTTTTAGTTCTTGTCCAATTCCTTCTACTACAGCATTAAGAGCGTCAGTAGCTTGTACTTTTGTGATTTTTGCACTTGATGCAATTTTGTTGATAAGATCTCCCTTGTTCATTTAAAATAGTTTTTAAGTTTAATTTTCCCCATCAAAAATAAGTTCGTAAATGTAAGCATAATAATTAGATAAATCAAGTACAACTTGATTCATTTATTCCTATTTTTACAAAACAAATATAGTCTATTCTTCGAAATATCAATCAATTATAATTTATTATCATGAAAAATCGAATCTTTTTTATTACAGTTTTATTCCTTTCCGTCATTTATAGTAGCTGCAATAGGAAAACAGGGTGCCCTGCCATGAATCAAACGGCAGATTTTCGAAAAAATAATTCACCGAAAAAACCAGCTCAAACAAGACTTTTCTCAAAAAAAAGCAAGATAAAATATTACCCGAACCAGGGAATTAAGAAACCTTAGATTCTAATTTCTCCCCCATTTTTTGAAGGCTAAAAAGAATTAAAAAAATAGCCAATCCCGGAAACACCGCTAACCACCAGGCAGAGGGGTTTTCTCTTACTTGCTGCATTTGGCTACCCCAACTAATGGTTCCCGCTGGCATACCAATGCCTAAATATCCTAAATAAGCCTCAAGTAAAATAGCACCTGCAAAACTATAGGCAAAAGTTATCCACACAGAGCCCATGGCATTAGGTAAAATATGCTTCCAACAGATAAGGAAATCCCTTATACCTAAAAGTTGCGCGGCCTGAATATATTCCAAATCTCTGATTCTTAAAAATTCTGCTCTTACCAAACGAGCTATTCCCGTCCATCTAATGAGCGCAATAAGGATAATAACATGAAATAAAGTTGGATTTTTTATCAATGGAAGTAAAGCGAGCAGAAAGAATAGCGCTGGGATGGCATCTATTGCCTGTATGATTAAACTTACTATCCAATCTATTGGTAAAGAGGTACTCTTACCCATAGCTGGCAGGAAATAAACAAGTGCCCCGATGAGTAACCAAATAACCAGCCAAATTAAAATACTTAGGTTATTCCCATTTGTTTCTATACCTTGATACATCCAATATACAAATCCAATGTTCCAGAAAAGCAAAACAAAAGCCTTGTAAACAGGGATATCAAACCGATCGTTACCATAAAAACCAGCTAACCCACCCATAAATATACCGACTAATCCTGCGATAAAAATCGATAAAAACCCTATCCCCAAAGCCAACCTGAAACCTCTAATCCAACCAGCCAAAACATCCCTTCCAATTCTATCTGTTCCCATCCAATGCCTATCTCGAAATCCATTTGTATTTTGAACAGCAAATGGACTTTTTAATCCAAGATTTTTGCGATCTATGGTTTCAGGACTATAAGGAACCAGCGTTTTCACTACTTTCTCATAAGGTATATTCCCCCAATTTTCATTTTTAAAATCTGCCGGCCAGTCTATCCAACCTAATTTTACAAAAGGAACTTCAAATAATGGAAAGTAAGATTTCCCCTCATATTGACAATAAACCGGTTTTTCGTTAGCTATCCAGTCACCAAAAATAGCAAGGAAAAGAACTATAAGAAAAAAGATTTTTAACTTCATTCGTTTCTATTTTCCCTTGTTAATCGAATTCTTGGATCGGTGACAACAAGTAATATATCTGATATAATGAGACCCACTGCAGTGAGTACAGAAACAAGTAAAACGAATGAGTAAACCGTGGTAAAATCCTGGCTGAGCATTGAGTCTATAAATAATCTACCCATTCCAGGAATATTAAAAATAACCTCAATAACTACGGAACCTGTAATTAAAGCGGGAATGATGCCGGCAACAAAAACGATTTGTGGTAGAAGGGCGTTAGGTAAAGCATGTTTAAAATAAAGCCGCATCCTGGATATCCCTTTTGTTCTGGCAAACAGCATGTAAGGCTCATTAAGAACTTTAGAGAAAGTGGACTGCATGTAACTTGTTAAATATGCTGCCAAACCATAACTCATACAAAAAACGGGAAGGCTTAACTGAAGTAAAAAAGGTATCGGTTGGCTTAAAAATCCTCCCTCTCGTTGAAGGTTAGACCAACCACTAATGCTAAAAAAGGAGAATCCATATTCTGGCAAAGTTGCCTGAAATAATAACATACTACCCACCCAAAAAGCCGGTAAAGAATATAGTGCGAGCAAAAAATTGTTTATCCAGCCCAACCACCTGCTTTTGGGTAAAATCGCCATTAAAATCCCTACTGGCATAGCAAACATATAGGCCAGAAGTATAGCCAATCCATTCACCCATAATGTCCAGGGAATAGCTTCTTCTAATTTATCCCAAACAGGCCGACCATCTCTGGAGGAGATACCAATATCTCCGTGGATCATTTTACTGAACCAGCTATGAAACTGATTATCGAAACCATTCCATCCTGGATAAGGAAGCCATGAAAAAAAAGAAGGTGTTTTGTGGGACAATCGATCCAGCAGACCCTCTATTTTCATTAATTCTTCAATAAATGGCTCCCTCATTTCGTCAGAAACTTGACAAGCGG
>JANQZX010000070.1:75299-87382 GCA_030728245.1 Saprospiraceae bacterium
CCCATTTGACCTTGCTTTGCTTTGAAGCATAACTATATCTACTGTAGCATTTTTCTGAAGAAAAAATAGACAGACAGATATTATCCATAAAGATAAAAGTAGGGTGCTAATTCTTTTTAATAAATAAGTTAGCATAACCCCTTATTAGCCTTTAATGAGTTTGAAAGCTACCGGATGAAAGCCAGGCCACGCCGCAGTGGATACTGCCTCAAATCTTTTGTGAATAACCAAACGCTCCTGAGGACAAAACAACATGATTTCAGGTTGCTCTTCATAAATTTCTGCTTGCAGTTTTTTTGAAATCACCCATCTTTTAGTTTGATTAGGCTCTCTTTCTAATGCATCAATCCATTCATCTGTTTTTTCATTGCCAAAACCACTTCGATTATCCGCATCGGTGCGCCAATTTTGTGAAGGACTCCACTGAGGTGTGATAGAACGGCCTGCTGAAATCATTTCAAATTCCCTGCTACGCAATCTTTCAAGGAGTGTATTAGCATCTTTAGCATCAATAACTACATCTATACCTGCTTTTCTTGCATTACTTTTTATAAGTTCAGCGAGCGTCATAGAACTTGCTTTACTGGCATTCGCTAAATATTTGACTCTCAGGGCAGTCTTTTTACCCCCAAGTTTTTTATCTAATATACCGTCTTTATCTGTATCGCTCCACCCTGCTTCTGCCAATAATTTTTTTGCTTTCTCAATAGAAAAGGATATTGGTTTAAGGTCTGCGTTATATTCTGCTGAACTTGGATGCAATGGTGTTGCACATCTTGTACCAAAACCAATAAAAACATTCTGGATAAGTTCATCCACATCGATGGCATGAGCGAAGGCTCTTCTCACTTTCTTGTCAGATAGAATAGGCAATCTTGTGTTTAAGGAAATATAATAACTACTTAAAGAGGAAGGCGTGTAGAATGAAAAATGTGCTTTTGTTGTACTATCTGACTTTAAAGCCAAAAAATCTTCCGGGGCAATATTTTGCATAACATCTATTTCCTCGTTTTTTAAAGCCGCCAAAGCAGACACAGGGTCGGGAATAATCTTGAATAACAATTTATCAGGAAAAGCCTGGAAAGCGGCATTATCCGTTGCGAGATTATCTCCCCACCAGGCTTGCTTTTTTTCTAATAAAATTTCCTGACCCGATTGCCAGGACACTAACTTATAAGGACCCGCTCCATTGACTCCTTCCGGATTTCTACTGAAAAATTCCCCTAAATAATAATCTGCAAAATCCTTAATAAATGGATAGTTTTTAAGTTGATTTTCTGGTGAGGGGTCACTAATGAGTTTTAATAATGAAACGGTATCGAGGCTTTTATCTGCATCAAAAATATGTTTTGGGAGTACAGGAACCACATTCGTCAGAGATTCTAGTCCAGCAAAATACGTACCATTTAAAATAATGGTGAATTTTTTAGGATTCATTTTATCTATGTCAAATGACTGGATATTCTCCAAAAAAGTTCTGTACCCAAGGGTAGGTAAAAAGGGATTAAAAACTAATTTTAGGGTAGCTTCATAATCAGCAGCCGTAACTGGTTTTCCATCGTCCCAAATGGCTTCTTCCCTGATTTCAAAACTATATTTGGTACCTCCCTCAAAAACGCCACTTTTTATTAGTTCAATTTTAGGAGTCTCCTTCAACAGTTGAGGCACCAATACCAAAGTAGTCGGATCATAACTCATCAAATATACATGAAGAGGATCAAAGACTTGTCTTGAATAGGAAATGGTACTGAGCAGTGGATTTAATCTGTCTGGTTCGGCTTCCAAACGAATAGATACCTCGTTCGAGGATCTTTTATGCATACTTGACTGTTCTTCTCTTCCGCAAGACGATAAAAAAAGGGTCAAAATAGCTAGGGGGGCTAACAAATAGAATTTCATTTAAATCATTTAATTAAAACAAAAATACAAGGTAAAAAGGACTATTGCACCTTTATTATGCATTTTATTGAAATATGGAACTTTTAGGTTATAAAATCGTTAGTTAATGACAAATTCCTTCTAATGAAAACAATACTTATCGCCGGTGGAACAGGACTTGTTGGGCAACTTTTAGCACAAACACTTAAAGACGAAGGGTATAACATTCGTTTAATAAGCAGATCCAAACCAGCAAATCCCGTTTTTCCTACTTTCCTGTGGAATGTTGAAAAGGGTGTTGCTGATGGTAACGCATTCAAAGAGGTAGATATTGTAATAAATCTTGCGGGTACTGGCGTTGCAGACAAACTATGGACTGAAAGCAGAAAAAAGGAGATAACTGAAAGCCGGGTAAAAAGTAATCAATTACTAGCCTATTGTTTTAAAAATTACCACAGACCTTCCCTATATCTTTCTGCCGGAGCTATTGGGTTTTACGGTGATAGAGATAATGAAATACTGACCGAAGAACATGCTGCGGGTAACGATTTTCTATCAAAAAGTTGTACAGCGTGGGAAAATGCTGTTTTTGAAACTGCTGACCATAATACCAGGTTAGTCCTTTTTAGAATAGGTATTGTGCTCAGCTCAAGGGGAGGTGCCCTTCAAAAAATGTTGTTACCATGGAAAGTGGGCATATCAACGTCTTTTAATCCAGGGAATCAATGGTACTCATGGATTCATGAAAAAGACCTGGTTAGACTCTTCATTTTTGCTATTCAAAATGAAGAAATAAAGGGAATTTACAACGCAGTGGCCCCAAATCCAGAGAAAATGTATGATTTTGCCAAGGCAATGAATGCACAAAGTAAATTACCATGGTGTATGGTATGGTCAATACCTCGTACGTTATTATCTGCGGCCATGGGGGAGATGTCCACAGTGCTTACTCACAGCACACGGGTATCTGCAGAAAAAATAATGAACGCAGGCTTCCAGTTCACCTTCAAGAAAATGGATGAGGCGCTAAAAAATCTCATTGGCTAGGTAATATATCCTTTTTTTCTACCACAAGATCAGAAAATTTACCCGAGAATCTGGTAGCCTTTATGATGTGATTATCTATCCAATGATAGTTTCCTCCTCGTGGTTTGCCGAAAATTATCCCGTGGTACTTAAATCCGTTTTTGTTTAACCAAGCCTCCGTGACAGCTCGATGCTCCTCTGTTCTGGAGGTAAAAAAATAAATACTGTGCCCTTCTTCAAACCATTTATTTATAATTTTAAGTGCATCCGGAAAAGGCATTACAGAAATCATTCTTTCGGGCTCTTCGTTAGGAATATCATCACAGACAGTTCCATCAATATCGATTAAAAAATTTTTCACATTTTCAGGAAGAAGCGGGCTCAGTGCCTCTCCTTTTTCGTTGAATGCGTGTTGCAGGCGGGAATCATTAGATTTTTGCATATTCAGTTAAATGGTTAGAAAGAGATAAAATCAGTAGGATCCATAACGATTCCTTTGTACCACATTTCAAAATGAAGATGGGGTCCGTCTGTTTTTGTGCCTGTGTTACCAATAATGGCGATAGCTTCTCCAGCTTTCACAAAAGCGCCCACTTTCTTTAAAAGGGCAGCATTGTGTTTATAAAAAGTGATTAAGTTGTTAGCATGTTGAATACCTATCGTATGACCAGTCTCTAAAGTCCAGTCTGCTAAAAAAACATAGCCTGATAATGCGGCTTTTATCGCCGTATTTTTTGGTGCAACAATGTCAACACCTATATGATTTTTTTTAAGATCAAACTGAGAAGTAATCTCCCCTTTCAGAGGATTTACAAAAAAAATACCTTCAATGGGAAGATCCTCCGACTTACTAAACCCGGAATAACGCGATCTTTTTGCGAGATTACCTATCTTCTCCAGTTCCACCTCTTTTCTTAATTGATTGTCTTCTTCCGAGGGGGAAGCAATACTTTGCTCCTCCAGATTCACTAGATTACTCAATAAGTTTTTTTCCGGAACCGGAATATCATCAACAGTTTCAACGTCACCCGTTAGCATACGTTTTACGTTCGACAAATAAATTCTTTGCGCGCTCATTTCATTCTCAATTTCTTCCACTTTACGCATTAAACCTAAGACTTCCTCGCTACTACTGCCCAGGCCATATCCTGGCAAATATCTTTTTACTGGCGTAACCGCAATAAATAGCAGAGCTAAAAATCCAACGAACACTAAAATACTACTCCCTAATAAATAAAAATTAAATAAAGTAAGTTTGAAAGAGGCAATTTCCTGAAAAGTATCCTCATTCATTATAACTAAACGAAATTTATTTTTTAGATTTTCTCTAAATTGTGCCCAGCCTTCCTTATTAAAAATATTTGTTGCCATGTGATGAAATTTAAATAAAAAGAAGATTTTTCAACGTACAATAAAATACAAAGGTTACAGTTTTCTTTCTAACTTCGAAAATAAAATAAAACAAGAAGTTAATTAAGCCCTCAATTTTATAATAAATAACGAAATTTGAGCTTATTTATGTGTAATAAAAATATTTTAGTTTTGAAAAGCCTGACTCTTCCTATTTATCTTATTCTTTTTTTACTCACTTTTTCGAGTTGTGTAACAAGGAAAAAGAAAGCTGACCTATCTATTTTAGGCAAGATATATGAAAATACCACTGCAAGGTATAACGGATATTTTAATGCAAATGAAATTTTGGAAATTAATAAATTAGCCCTTTCCACACAAGATCCGGTTAATTATCAAAAACAACTTCCTATTTTTCCTTACCTGACCGCTTCAAATAGAAAATCGGCGGGACAGGAACTCGACAAGGCTGTAAAAAAAGTAACGCGTGTGGTCGCTTTACATCCAAGAAGTTATTGGATGGACGATTGCTATTTGCTCGCCGGTCAAGCCTGGTTTTTAAAAGAGGATTATGAAAACGCTGAAAAAGCATTCCGATATTTGATTACAGAATTCGATCCTGAGGAAAAATTAGCCCAATCGGAAGATAAAGCTAAAGCTGACGCAAAAAAATCTACTTTATCTCCTAAACAAAAAGCCAAGAAAAGGGAAAAAGCTAAAAAAGAAGCCCTCAAAAAGAGAAAAAAATACAACAAGGAAGTTAGAAAAAGAAAAATCCAAAACGCAAAACGTAAAAAGGAAGGTAAAACAGCCCTGCCCTCTAAACCTAAGCCGAAAGCAAAAACAGATGAGTCAGAAGCTGAAAAAGCTAAAAAGGAAGAGGCTGAAAAAAGAAAACAAGCTGCCGCGGAAGCAAAAAAAGCGGCCAAAGCAGCAGAACCTAAAAAGTATTTCTTAAAACATAGACCTGTCTTTCAGGAAGGTAAGCTGTGGCTCGCTAAAACCCTCATAGAACGTGATAATGATGATTCAGCGCTTCGTATTTTAGAAAAATTAATCGAAGACGAAACTACCTTCGAATATGTGCTTGAGGAAGTTTATCCTCTTTTGGCTTTCTATTACCTTAAAAAAAATAATATCGCCGAAGCAAATATCGCTATTGAAAAAGCCATAAGCCTGTCAGATGACCGAAAAGAAAAAGCAAGACTTAGCTTCCTGGCTGGTCAATTATTTTCAACAAATAAAAAAGAAGCGGAGGCCTTTACTGCTTTTGACCAAGCTGAAAAGTGGGCTTCAAACTACGAAATGGCTTTCAATGCTAAAATTAATAAGGCACAATTAGCCTGGCTTGCAGGGAAAGGTTCCTACGAAGATGCTTTGGCCGATCTCGATAAACTAGCTAAAGATGAAAAAAATATAGATTATTTAGATCAATTATACTACAATAAAGGTCAACTAGCCCTTAAAAATAATCAACGGATTGAAGCTATTTCCTATTTCAAGGAATCTCTGGCAAAAAACACCATAAATACTCTTCAAAAAACAGAGTCAGCCTATATTTTGGGATCTCTCTATTTTGAAGATAGTGAATTTCTTTCGGCAAAGAATTATCTTGATACTACTTTGCAAACTATGGCCGATGAGGATCCCAGAAAACCCGAAACGGCTAAACTCAGGGAAAGTTTAACGGATATTGCAAGCCTTATAGAAAATATAAATCTTCAGGATAGCCTGATTGGTATTTCGAAACTTTCTCCTGAAGACCGTATGCAATTAGCCCTCAAAATTAAAAAACTGGAGGATGAAAAACGGATGGCCGAAATTGAAAACAAAAATCAGGGAAGTATTAGCGCTTTACCTATCACTGCCAGAGAAAATGCTTTCAATGGTTTAAATACCAGATCAACCCAAAGTAGTTTCTTCGCCTATGACGATCAAACGTTAAAACGCGGTATTCGCGAATTTGAACGGGTCTGGGGCACCAGAACATTGCAAGATAACTGGCGACAAGGGGAACAAAAATTATCTTTTGACGCACCCTCCCAGGCCATTACTGAAATAGATACCGCAAGCAGCAGGAAAGGTAAATCATTAAAAGTGACCGATCTTACCGAGGAAGACATTGAAAGATTATTAGGTGATTTTCCGAAAACAGATATCGCATTAAAGGCGGCAGAACTTAAAATTATAGATGCCCTGTTTAAATTGGGCGTTCTATACAGGGAAAAACTCGCCAACTATCCCGAATCAATTAAAGCCTTTATTGAACTCGATAAAAGATTTCCAGGGACCAATATTGAAGTAAATATCTGGTATTATCTTTTCCTCACCTACCGCGAAAATAATGAGTTAGCCGAATCTGATGTCTATAAAAACAAAATATTGGATAAATACGGAAGTACTTATTTCGCCCAGGCTATCTCAGACCCAAATTTTGTAGCTTCCTCAAAACTCAGAGAAAAAGAGTTAAATCAATTTTATGACCTTGCGTACAAACTGTTTACAGAAAGAAAATTCGCAGAGGCAATGGAACTTATTGCACAAGCACCCGCAAAAAGTGGCACATTAACTAAGTTAAATGGCAGATTTGCCTTACTTGGTGCGCTATGTACAGGAAGCCTTAAAGGTAGAGAAGAATATATTTATGCCCTTCAGGAAGTTATTGCCAAATACCCCGGTACTGATGAACAACGCAGAGCCGCTGAAATACTTAGACTTTTAGGCGAGGCTCAGGCAAGTATGCCAGGACAACGTGTAGATGAATCCGGACAATTTCAGATTGAGGCTGACCAGGTTCATTATGTCATTTTTGCATTCCCTCAAACGGTCGATCTAAATGGCATTAAGGTCGGAATATCTGACTTTAACCGAAAGTACTTCTCTTTGGAAAAGTTAAATATGACCAACCTCTTTTTGGGTGAAGACGAATCTTCAAGGAAGGCTTTATTAATACTCCGACGTTTTAATAACCAGGGGTCTGCTTTAAACTATTATCTAACCGCCGATAAGAACAAAGCAGAGTTAAAACTGAATGAAACGCCTTACGAGCTTTTTATTATAGGCCTAAATAATTATCGCGAACTACTTCGGATTAAAAATACGAATGCCTATTTAAATTTCTTCAACACTAAAATCTTAAAAAATTAACTTACCAGGGATATTGTTTTAAAAGCAAGCCCGATGAAACTATTCCACTAGACGAATATTGTATTCCTTTTTCAAAGGATTAGTTAATTGCTTGCCAATGAGCCATGGGTTTAACCATTTCAATTTTCGATATGAAATATTATTTTCTTGAGCAAACAAACCTAAATCGGGAATAGGTTTTGCCACAGTAATCACTTTCGTAGGTTCGATAGGAGCATATCCACCATCTCCTTTTAACTGATAACCGTGATATTCTGGATCCTCTAAAACGGCTTTTATAGCAAACAAGCGGAAAACATACCTTGAGGTTTCTTCATTCAGCTGCATATCAAAATAGCTCTTCGCCCGTTGAAAATCTAACTCTTTTTTAAATCTGGTTTCCCCAATATTGTAAGCAGCTGCAGCCATCGACCAGTTTCCAAATCTTTTATGCAAGTGCTTCAAATATTTACAGGCAATTTCAGTAGCTTTTTCAACATGATACCTCTCGTCCACCTCTTCTGAAATTTCGAGCCCATAGAACTCGGAAACGGGTTTCATCAATTGCCAAACCCCTTTTGCACCCGCCGGAGAGACCGCATTTGAAAGCATACTTTCTGCCACAGCTATATACTTAAGATCGGAAGGTAAGCCATGTTCAGATAATTTTTTTTCTATCATTGGAAAATACCGCATAGAACGCTTGATAGCGATAATCGTACTGGAATGTTGAAAAACATTAGCGTATAACTCTCTTTCAAGCCGTTCACGAATATCCCAATCCTCGATGGTTAATTTCTCACCAGCAAAGGAATATTCATCCTGTAATGTTATTGATCTGATAACCATCCCTGGTTCAGCCGCTTTATTCCCTCCCAGATCGGTATGGGTCACAAAGGAAAAAATAAAGAAAATACCGGAAAAGGCTCCCAAAATCATGAGAGACCACTTTATTGGCTGTAAAAATTTATTCTCTTTCATAGTTTAGATATCTTTTGCTTTTTTAAAAATAGGAACCGTTGAGCAAGGTTCACCAAAGAAAATACTTGATACTATAGGCTGTAAAAATTGTACCGCGGCCGTATAAGCAGAAGCGGGAACCGCTTTTTCACTACAACCCTTCAGAACCATTTTTTTGTCTGCATATTCCTCTTTTTTCCATTGAGAAATTACCTTATCATAATGGGCTGAAAGAAAAGTATCCTTATCGCCCTGAAAAATGGCCTTTGCATAAGGTGCGGCATAGGCAGCGACCAACATAAAAGACCATAAAGGTAAAATGGCATCGACGGAACAAACAATAAGCAGGTTTTTATCCTTATATACAGCCCAGTCAATGTCTTTTAATGCTGTTCTAAAATCTTTTTCTTTTAGAATTAACCCTTGAAAAAGATAATCTTTTATGTCAAAATAAACAAAATCACCCTCAGGGTAAAATTTTTCTAAATCAATAGTGAATAATCCACTATTAACTACCTTGTTTACTAACATTGATTCCATATTACGTATTAATTTTCCAAAAAATCTGATTCCTCACCCGCTGTAAATTCATGTTCTCTAAATTCTTTAGGAAGGGGAAGCTCTTTCAAACTGTTAATACCAAAATAATGTAAGAATTTTTCACCCGTGGCATATAACAATGGTCTTCCAGGTCCCTCACTTCTACCCGAAATAAGAATTAGCTCCTTTTCAAGTAACTTCTGCACAGCATAATCACAATTAACGCCTCTGATTCTTTCCAATTCCAATTTACTTACAGGTTGTTTATAAGCAATGATAGAGAGCGTTTCTAAGGAAGCCTTTGACAGTTTTTTCCTTGTTTTATTCCTAAGAAATACATTTAAGGTACCATGAAAAGTAGGTTTAGTTAAAAACTGAAAACAGTTTCCCGATTGAATCAGTTCAAAGGAAAAGGAGTCATTCACAAAACGATTTGAAATTTCTTCAATTCTACTCATTACCTCCTCTTCTGATAGAGCCAACCCAAACACTTCTTCCAAACAACCTTGAATATCCTCTATACTAATTGGCTGATCAGCTGCAAAAACCAGTGCTTCAATGTGTTGTGAAATATATTCCAATGTGAAAAATTTTAATTAAAAGGAATAGCAACGGAAAAGATTACTATTTTTTCCACCGCTTCCTTTACTTTGTTTATTATTACCGTAAAATAGGGGAAGCTGCAAAGCAAAATAAAAATCAGACCCTGTAAAGGACGATTTTGTCACCCAACTCTTTATATTGTCTGAACCAATGGTCAATGGACCAGCCCGAAGTGCCAAACCTGTGGAAAACAACTGCCTATTGGATAAAGTTAGAGGTATTTTGACGGCCCAAAAACCTGCTTCCCAGGAGGGCATAACCATAACGGTTTCTATGGATTGAATATTTTTAATAGCCTTTAAAAGGGGAATATTTGCAAAAGAAGAGATAAAGAAAGAGTTCCCAACGGAGAAGCCACCTTGAAAATTGAACGATGTTGGCAGCAACATATTAAAATTACTTCCTGATACACCCGCTAATGAACTACCCAAAATATCTGTGCTCAGCAAATTTCCCGCTTGAATTACATTTCCCTTCGATATGGCATCTATATAATCGGAACCATTGTGCGCAGAAACGCCGGTAGAAGTTACTTTATACGTCGTAGTATTTGAATTAAAACCTATATACCCTATATCGTTAAGTGAGCCACCAACAAACCACCTACCTTCCCCCTCCGCCAAACGAGCGCCAATATCCAATCCCATTCCAAAACCATTCAATGATTTTCTAATGCCACCACTTATAGGATTTCTGGACCAAACAGAGAAACCCATATCGCCATCCACATTAGATAAATTAAAATTGTTATTTGGTCGTTGAGAAATATTCAGCACTGTTTTACTGTCAACAAAAGCCGACATCATCGGCAAAATAAACTTCACGGCAGTACCCACAGAAAGGACATTAAAGCCAACTATTTTTTTGATATTCAGCGTGAGAGGAATTTCAGTATATACGGCGCCACTCAAATTAAAAGGGCCTATCGGATAGGTAGAAAAAAAGGCTTGTTCAGCATGAGTAAAAGGTAGCATTCCCTCCGGAATCTTAAAAGCACCTATATTTCCTTTCACCCGGAATCCTAATCCAACGGAAAAATTTTCATTTATGGCCACTATTGCTGAAGGACCTTCTATTACAAAAGAGCCATAAGCCCAATGATTTTTCAACGTATCCTGAAAAAAACCTTCCAACGTGTCCGGGGTACCAGTAAAATTGTCAGGATATTTGACTCTACCCCGTGGATAGTTTATAACCAGCCCGTTTTGTCTGGGAAGTAACTGAAATACATTCGCATTTTTAACCCCTAACATATTATTGCCAGCAAAAACGCCACCTTGAATCAAATTGAATGCAGTACCTTCAGGTGCGGCTGCAGGATTAAGCATCATTTGATAAAGGCTGGTATATTTCCCCATCCTCAGACCTTGTTGGAACTGCCCGGAAGCAAGATTCACAAAAAGACATGAACTAATTAGGAAAAACAGGGTCTTCTTCATAAATAATATGGTATAGAGTACAATATCCAAAAAAAACAAGGAAAAGGCAAATTTTTACAAGCTAAACCAAATAATTAAACTCTTTA
Organism: Saprospiraceae bacterium; assembly: GCA_030728245.1. Classification (GTDB taxonomy): domain Bacteria; phylum Bacteroidota; class Bacteroidia; order Chitinophagales; family Saprospiraceae; genus BJGN01. The sequence goes on from JANQZX010000070.1 coordinate 86,308, forward strand.
AGGTTTTATTCTTTTACTATTCGGGTTGAGTGAAGCATTTCCAGCTTCCATCCATTTTCTGTTAAAATGGCCGTTGCGCTTTCTAACCAATGAGCCTTTCTAATGATTTTATTATCCGATGAGAATGTAGCATAGTTTTGGTAAGCAATCCATGCCATTTTGTTTGCGATTTTAATTTCAATAACCTCAATGGAATTCATTCGTTTTAGATTCGGTTTCCGAAGCATGGCATTATCCAAATAATTTTTAATAGAATCGTTATTCCATACTTCTCCATTTTCCAAAAGCAAGAAGTCTTTAGTGTAGTATTTATCAATGTTTTTAGCATCTAATTTAGACCATATTTCGTCAAAAGATTCAATGATTAAATTTTTAATAAGTGTTTTATCGGTTTCATTTGAAACTTGACCGAATGATATCGATTTAAAAAACATCATTAAAATGATGAAACTAAGTCTTTTCATTTTTACTATTTTTAAATTACTGCTGATTACTCAACACTAATTATTTGGAACACAACCTAAATCGTCCTATTTAGACAGGTTCAATATTTTGACAACCAATGAATTAGACGATCTGGCCAATAATCAGTAGTTGTTATATTTTTCAGACCAAATCCATGGCCGCCTTCTGGATATAGATGCATTTCTGCCTTTAACCCGTTCGAAATTGCAGCCTGGTAATACAAAATACTATTTTGAACAGAAACGGTTTTATCATCTGCTGCATGCACAAGAAAAGCGGGAGGAGTATTAGCCGTTATTTGCTTTTCGGGGGAAAACGCATTAATCAAGGTTGAATCTGGTTTTTCCCCGAGTAAATTACGTCTGGACCCAACGTGCATGAATGGTTCTGTAAAAGCTATCACCGGATAAATAAGAATACTAAAATCGGGTCTTCCGGAAATATTATCTGTGGGAATATCAACCATATTTTTATCAAATAAAGTGGATGTCGTGGCTGCTAAATGTCCACCGGCAGAGAAACCCATAACCCCGATCCTGTTCTTATTTAATTTCCACTCTTCTGACTTAGTCCTGATATACCTGATTCCTTCCAGTGCATCTCTTAAGGG